>JBHYGP010000195.1:0-4391 GCA_051858935.1 Sphingomonas sp. | reverse complement strand
CCCGGACTTGATCCGGGCCGACGGAGGGGGAGGACGGCTGTGCGCTTGAGCCTCTTGCCCCCTACGTCTAGCCGGCGTGCTTCCTCCCCCTCCGTCAGCTGTGCTGACACCTCCCCCTGGCGGGGGAGGATTATTCGAAACTCAACGCCCCAGATTCTTCAGCGCCAGCGTGAACAGATACGAACTGCCCCGCCGCGCGTCGCCGGTCGTCTGGTAATCGCGCTTCCAGGTCAGGCCGATGCGGATGCAATCATCCTCATATTCCACGCCCAGCCGATGCCGTACCGGTTCGAACCCGTCGGCCAGCGAGGTCGGATCTTCCTCGCCGTCGGTCAGATCGACCACCGCGGATCCGAATGCCGACCAGAAGCGGGAAATCTGCACCCGCGCCCCGATCCGCGCTTCCTCGCGATCCTGCAGATCCTCCAGCGCGAACGGGATGTTGCGATTGAGCCGCAGATAACCGAGCGTCACGAACGTCGTCCGCGACCCGACCGTGGCGTCGATTTCGTTGCGGCGTACCGCGAAATTGTCCTTGTCCACGCGATAGCGGTGCGTGAACGACAGGAAGTCGCGATAGCGCACCACGGTGCGCCCGACGATGTCCGACAGCCGGTCGTCCAACCCCGTCCCGTCTGGCAGGATCGAGGCACGCGAATTGAGGCGATAGCTCTGCCCGACATTCGCCTCGATCGCGATACCGGGCAGATAGAGCGCATAATCGAGGCCGAAGGTGAAGCGCGTCGAATCCTCGAACCGGTCGTACCCCGGGAAGCGGTTGAGCGCGAAGAGGTTCGAATCCTCCAGATCGACCGATCGGGCATCCTCGTTCGGCACATCGAAATTGTCGATCCGCGGCGCGGCGACGATCTGGAAGCGCGGAGTAAGCCGCTGCGTGCCGCCGACCGCGTCGCCTATCAGCGGCCTTTTGACGTCCCGCGCGATCGCCCCGATCGCGCGGCCCCGGAACCCCTCCAGTCCGCGATAGCTGGCGACGCTGGTCGCGGCGGTATCCTGGGTGTTGTACACGTCGCCCCGGGCATAGGCGGTCAGTGTCACCTCCTGCCCCCAGGAGGTCAGCTTGCGCAGGTCATAGCGCAGCGAGGTGAAGGCGCGCTGCGTATCCTGCCCCGCGCCGCGTCCGATCGCCAGGCTGTTGGCCTGAAGCTCGAACCGCCCGCCGGGGATCAAATCCTGACCGAAGCGCAGCCGATAGTCGATCTCGGGCAGCGCCACCGCCTGAAGCCCCTGATTCTCGGTCGGGCGCAGCGTCTGGACGAACCAGCCATTGATCGAGAAATAGGAATTGCGGTCGATCCGCTCGACCCGCAAATTGTTGCGCAGCCGGTCGTCGCTCGAAATATCATAGCGGCGCAGGAAGGTCCGGTCGCTCGCCAGCCGCACCGATCCGCTGGTGCTCCAATTCTCGTCGAACTGATAGCGGCCGACCGCGTCGATATAACCACGAAATGCGTTCTCGGTGGATACCCCCACCGTCGGCGACACGAAATCGTCGCTGCGCCGGCTATAGGTGCCATAGCCGGTTACGCTGAACGCGCCCTTGTCGAGCAAATGGCGATACTGCGCCTGCACCATCGGCAGCGCGCCGGTGAACAAATGCGGCGTCACCGTCAGATCGCGATTGGGCGCGAGGCTGAAATAATAGGGCAGGGCGACTTCGAACCCGTTGACCGCGTCATAGCGCAGCTCGGGCGCGAGCAGGCCGCTGGCATTGCCTTCGCCCACCGAATGCGAAAACACCGGCAGCGGGAGCGAGGCGATGCCGAACAGCGACACGCGCGCGCCGGTGTAGCGGATGCGCTGCTTTGCCGGGTCATAGATGACGCGCACCGCGGTGATCTTCCACGACGGTTCCTTGGGGCAATTGCCCGAATCGACCACGGCGCACGGCGTATAGGCCGCGCGATCGACGCGGATCACCCCGCCTTCTTCACGCGTCCCGCGCTCCGCCGCGATGCGCCCGCCCTGTTCCAGCACGACGAGCATATTCTCGATCGCGCCGTCCTTCAGCGAATCGGTCAGCTCGATGCGGTCGCCATAGGCGGTATCGCCTTCGGGATTGGTGACCGCGATATTGCCGTCCGCCACGACCTGTCCGGTCTTGCGGTTCCACACCACCTTGTCGGCGCGCAGCCGGTTGCCGTCGCGGAACAGGCGCACGTCGCCGCTGACCGTCACGACATCGCCGTTCGAATCATATTCGGCGAGATCGGCGGAAAACTGGATCTGGTCGGGATCGTCGGGCAGCGGGGTTTCGGACGGGGGCGGCGGTTCGACCGCGCGGTCCTGCAGGTCCTGAACGCCGGTCGCGGCGGCCCCGGGGGCCAGACACAGGGCCAGCGGGACGACCCCGGCGAGCAGCAGAGCCTTGCGCGTCACGTTCTTCGAAACCCCTTTGTACTCACATCGCCCCGCGCAGGGCTTGAACCTGCCCTATCGCACCGCGCGGCCCGCTTCGCAATCGCCCGGCGTTGCCCCGGTCGGATGCCGCGCCTAGATAGGCTGGAATCGGGCTACAGAACGTCCACAGGAACAGGAAGCTTCATGCAGGTCATTTTTTCCGCCACCCGCCCCGCCGACGCGGCGGTGCTCGCGCTCCCGGTCGAAAAGGACGGGCTGGACCGGATGCCCGCAGGCACGCTCGACGACGCGACGCTCGCGCTGGTGCGCGGTGCCGCGCGCGCCGGCCGGTTCGAGGGGGAAGCTGGCGGCATCGCCGAAATCTTCGTCCCAGGCAGCGAAGCGGCGAACCGCATCCTGCTGCTCGGCGTCGGTTCGGGCAGCGAGGCGGATTATGAGCGGGCCGGCGGCGCCCTGACCGCGCGCTTCCTGACCTCCGGCGTCACCGCCGTGACGGTCGATTTCGCTGCCCTTGGCGGCGCACCCACGGCCCGCGCCGTCGCGCGCTTTGCTGCCGCCGCCGTGCAGCGCGGCTGGCGTCACGACGTTTATCGCACCAAGCTCGCCGACAAGCAGAAGCCGACGCTCGACACCCTGACCCTCGCCAATGCCCCCGCCGACAGCGACTCGAGCTGGGCGACCCTCGATGCGGTGACGCAGGGGATGGAACTGACCCGCACGCTGGTGTCCGAGCCGCCGAACATCATCTACCCGGAAAGCTTCGTCGAACGCTGCCGCCACCTCGCCGAGCTCGGCATCGAGATCACCGTGCTCGACCGCGCCGACATGGAACAGCTCGGCATGGGCGCACTGCTCGGCGTCGCACAGGGTTCGCGCCGTGAAGCCCGCCTGCTCGCCATGCGCTGGAACGGCAAGGGTGCGGGCGACGTCGATGTCGCCTTGGTCGGCAAGGGCGTGACCTTCGACACCGGCGGCATCTCGATCAAGCCCGCCGCCGGCATGGAGGACATGAAGTGGGACATGGGCGGCGCGGGTGCCGTCGCCGGCGCGATGAAGGCGCTCGCACTGCGCAAGGCCAAGGCGAACGTCATCGGCGTGTGCGGCCTGGTCGAAAACATGCCCGACGGCAATGCGCAGCGTCCGGGCGACGTCGTCACCTCGATGTCCGGCCAGACGATCGAGGTGATCAACACCGATGCCGAGGGGCGTCTGGTGCTGTGCGACGCGGTCACCTGGGTCCAGCGCACGCATGGTCCCAAGACGATCGTCGACCTGGCCACGCTGACCGGCGCGATGATCATCGCATTGGGCAGCGAGCATGGCGGCCTGTTCGCCAACGACGATGGCCTTGCCGAAGAGCTGCTCTCGGCGGGCCGCGCGACCGGCGACCATCTGTGGCGCTTCCCGCTCGGCGACGCCTATAACAAGCTGATCGACAGCCCGATCGCGGACATGAAGAATGTCGGCCCGCGCGGCGCCGGGTCGATCACCGCGGCGCAGTTCATCCAGCGTTTCGTCGATCCCGGCGTGCGCTGGGCGCATCTCGACATCGCCGGCATGGTGTGGGCCGACAAGCCCGGCCCGAACTACGACAAGGGCGCAACCGGCTACGGCGTCCGCCTGCTCGACCGCTACATCCGCGACAATTTCGAGCGCTGATCGGGCCATGCAGGTCGATTTCTACCACCTCACCGCGACCCCGCTGGAGCGCGCGCTCCCGCAGATCGCGGCCAAGGTGGTGGAAACCGGCCAGCGTCTGCTGATCGTCTCCGCCGACGCTGAGCAGCGCCGCCGGATCGACCAGCTGCTGTGGACCTTCCGCCCCGACAGCTTCCTGCCGCATGCGCAGGCCGGGGCAGGGGATGACAGCCTCCAGCCCGTCCTGATCGGCGAAGCGGTTGCGCCCGGCAACGGCGCGCGCCACGTCGCGCTGATCGACGGCGCATGGCGCGACGAAGCTCTGACCTTCGACCGCGCCTTTCACTTTTTCGGCGAAGACAGCATCGGCG
>JBHYGP010000194.1:0-4395 GCA_051858935.1 Sphingomonas sp. | reverse complement strand
GAAAACCGGCATGTGAAGCATGATTGTTACAGCGGGACCCGTGATCGGCTCCACTTGGCCCGTTGCGACTCGCTCGCAAGGGCCCTTTGCGGCGGTGGATTGGCGCGCTAACGGGCTGCGCATGACCTTCAACGACACCACCACCCCGCTTTCGCTCCTGCGCACTCGCCGTTCGGGCAAGGCGCGCGATCTGGTCGCGCCCGGCCCCGATGCGGCGCAGCTGCGCGCGATGCTCGAAATCGCCGCGCGCACGCCCGACCATGGCAAGCTCGCCCCGTGGCGCTTCGTTGTGGTGCCGCAGGACGCGCGCGACGCCTTCGCGGTAGCGCTGGTCGATGCCTATCGCGCCGAGAAGCCGGGTGCCGGACGGCTGGAGGTCGAGGCGATGGATCAGTTCGCAAGGCAATCGCCGACGCTGGTGGTCGTGTTGCATTCGCCAAAGGTCGAAAGCCATATCCCGCGCTGGGAGCAGGAATTGTCCGTCGGCGCAGCCACGATGAACCTGCTCCATGCCGCGCATGCGATGGGGTTCGCCGGAAGCTGGCTGACCGGCTGGGCCGCGTTCAGCGATGCGGTGCGCGACCTGTTCGGTGCCGCGCCGGAGCGGATTGCGGGCTTCGTCTTCATCGGAACCCCGGCCAAGCCGCTGGAGGAACGGCCTCGTCCGAACCTCGATGCGATCGTGTCGAATTGGGTAGGTTGAGCGTCAGACGGTTTCAGTAGAAACCGCATTGGGGGTGGAACTTTAATCCCCCGTGCTGTATTAAGGCAGCATGACAGCGCTCGAACATGAAGACAGCCCGGTTTATCTGAAGCTGCGTGCGACGATCGCCACTGCGATCCTGCGCGGCGAATATCGGGCGGGGGACCAATTGCCATCGGTGCGCGCGCTCGCCGCCGAACATGGCGCGAACCCGCTGACCGTGGCGAAAGCCTATCAGAGCTTTCAGGACGACGGCTATGTCGAGGTGCGCCGCGGCGTTGGCATGTTCGTGCTGGCCGGCGCGGTCGAACGGCTGAAACTGGCCGAACGTGACCGCTTCCTCACCGGCTATTGGCCCAAGGTGCGCGACCATATCGCGCTGCTGGGGCTGAGCGCGCACGAACTGCTGGATCGCGAGATCGCCTGAGGTTCAGTAGAGCGAATCGTTTTCCGTCAGATAGCGATCGACAAATTCTTCGAAGCTGTCGGCGACGAAGCGCTCATCCCCGCCCACGATCTTGATGCGGCCGCGATCTGCGTCGTCGGCGCACGCAATAGCCCATGCCCAACTCCAGATGAGGTGATCGGCAAAGAACAGATATTGGGCAAGCGCCGGGGAGTCCTCGTTAAGTTCGTCCGGGACGTTCTTGATGCGCGCAATCGGCCACCATGTGCCGAACTCGTCGTCCATCCGCTCCTCTGCTGGTGCCATCGCACTGAGGTAGGAGCGAAAATCAGCCGGCAGCTTGACCCCGTAGCGCGATTCAAGCGCCGCAAGCTCCCCCTCGCTCGCTGGCTGGATCGCGATCTCTTCGCGCTCGAACCAGCGCCGCAGCCGCTCCAACGGCGCGGCGCCAATCTCGAACGACGGGCTAGGCGGCAAAGGTGTCCGCTTGAACCACATACAGGACCTCCGCACTCGCCATCGCCGCTGCCTTCAGCCCGATCGCTTCCGGCACGATCTGCGCGACGTAGAAGCGCGCCGCTGCTGCCTTCATCGCCAGGAACGCCGGGTCGCCCTGCGCCCTGGCGGCGATCCGCCCCTGCGCTTCCATCAGCCAGCCGCACACCGCGACCGAGAGCATGGTGAGAAACGGATAGCTGCCCGCAAGCCGGTCATCCATCTCACTGGCAAGCATATGCTGCGTCACGTCTTCGCACGCCTCGATCAGCGCGATCAGTCCGGCGTCCTGCGCGTCAGCCTTCATCCGCACGAGCAGCGCCAGCAAGGTCGCGCCGCCGTCCATGTTGAGCTTGCGCCCGACCAGATCGGCGGCCTGGATGCCGTTGGTGCCTTCGTAGATCGGGGTGATGCGCGCGTCGCGGAAATGCTGGGCGGCGCCCGTCTCCTCGATATAGCCCATGCCGCCATGCACCTGCACGCCGATGCTGGTCACTTCGCAGCCCAGATCGGTGCCGTGCGCCTTGGCGAGCGGGGTAAGCAGCTCGAGCAATGCGCGGGCTTCCGCGTCGCCGGCATTGGCGCGATCGACCTGCGCCGCCGCCAGATAGACCAGCGCGCGCGCCGCCATGGTCTGCGCCTTCATCCGCATCAGCATGCGGCGGACATCGGGAAACTCGACGATCGTCGCGGGCTTGCCCTCACGCACGCCCTGCACGCGGTCGCGGGCATAGGCGACGGCGCGCTGGGTCCCGCGCTCGGCAACCTGCACACCCTGAAGCCCGACATTGAGCCGCGCATTGTTCATCATCGTGAACATCGCGCGCATACCGCCCATTTCCGGGCCGATCAGCTCGCCGACGCAGTCGCCATTGTCGCCGAACGACAGGACACAGGTGGGGGAGGCATGCAGCCCCATCTTGTGCTCGATCGAAACCACGCGGACATCGTTGAAGTCGCCCGGCGTGCCGTCATCGTTCAACCTGAATTTCGGCACCAGAAACAGCGAGATCCCCTTGGTCCCGGCCGGTGCGTCCGGCGTGCGCGCGAGCACGAGGTGAACGATATTGTCGGCGAGGTCATGGTCGCCAAAGCTGATGAAAATCTTGGTGCCGCTGATCGACCATGTGCCGTCGCCGCGCGGTTCCGCCTTCGCCTTGAGCGCGCCGACGTCCGATCCGGCCTGGGGCTCGGTCAGGTTCATCGTGCCGGTCCACTCGCCGGTCGCCAGCTTGGGGAGGTACGCCGCCTGCTGCTCGGGCGTGCCATGGTGCATCAGCGATTCGATCGCGCCGACCGTCAGCGTGGGGCACAGCGCAAAGCCCATATTCGCGCTGCCCAGCGTCTCGAGCACTGCGGTCGACAGTGCAAAGGGCAGGCCCTGTCCGCCGAACGCCTCGGGCGATCCGATCGTGCCCCAGCCGCCCTCGACATAGGCCTGATACGCCGCGCGATAGCCGTCCGGCATGGTCACGCCCTCGGGCGACCATTTCGCGCCGACCGTGTCACCCGCGCGATCAAGCGGCGCCCATTCGCCCGCAGCGAACGCACCGGCGCCCTCCAGCACGGCGTCGAGGATGTCGGATTCGACGCCCAGGTCGGCGATTTGCGCGACATGCTCCAGCACGAAACGCTGTTCGGCGATGGCGGGGGTGAAGCTCATTTCGTCCTCTCTCTTGCGGCGCTTTTGCCTGCGCTATAGCCATCGGAAATGACCGCGCCAAATCCCCGCATCTTACCTTACGGCGAGGCTGCCATTGCCGAGGCCGCCGCCATCATCGCTGCCGGCGGATGCGTCGCGACTCCGACCGAGACGGTGTATGGGCTGGCGGCGGACGCGACCAATGCGGAGGCGGTTGCGGGCATCTACGCGGCGAAGGGGCGGCCGAGTTTCAATCCTTTGATCGTCCATGTCGCCGATCGCCGCGCGGCCGAGGCGATCGCGATGTTCGACCGCGATGCGCGTGCGCTGGCCGACGCCTTCTGGCCCGGCCCGCTCACTTTGGTGCTGCCACTGCGCCCCGATGCGCCGATTGCCGGACTGGTCACGGCGGGGCTGACCACCGTCGCGATCCGGGTGCCACAGCATCGCGCGATGCAGGCATTGCTGGCAGCTTGCGGAAAGCCGCTTGCAGCACCCTCGGCCAATGCCAGCGGGACGATCAGCCCGACCCGCGCGAGCCATGTCGCCGGGTCGCTAGGCGACCGCATTTCGCTGATCATCGACGACGGCGCGACCAGCGGCGGGATCGAGTCCACGATTGTCGCCCTCGGCACCCAGCCGCGCCTGCTGCGCCCCGGCCCGATTTCGGCGGCGGATATCGAACGCGAGATCGGGCGCTGGCTCGGTGAGGCTGGGGAGGCCATCGAAGCCCCGGGCCAGCTTGCCAGCCATTACGCCCCGCGCAAGCCGCTGCGGCTGAATGCGACCGAGGCGCAGGACGGCGAGTGGCTGATCGGCTTCGGCGCTGTCACCGGGGACGACACATTGTCCGCGACCGGCGACCTCAAACAAGCTGCCGCGCGCCTGTTTGACGCGCTGCACCGCGCGGATGCATCGGATCGGACTGCAATCTCGGTGGCATCAGTGCCTGAGGAGGGCATCGGGCTGGCGATCAACGACCGGCTAAAACGCGCAGCGACGCCATAGCGTTTATCCTCCCCCGCCAGGGGGAGGTGGCGCCGAAGGCGACGGAGGGGGAGGACGGCTGTGTCCTTGAGCCTCTTGCCTGCGTGCTTCCTCCCCCTCCGTCACGCTGCGCGTGCCACCTCCCCCTGGCGGGGGAGGATA
>JBHYGP010000193.1:0-4395 GCA_051858935.1 Sphingomonas sp. | reverse complement strand
CGCAGCCCCTTGCGCACGAGGTGCGTGTGCACCGCGGCCGCCGCCAGCACGCCGGCGATGGCGATGCGGTCGGGACCGACCGCTTCGTCGGTCAGGAAAATCTCGGTCTTGCCCGCACGCACCGCCTGTTCGGCCTGCAGCCGGATATCGGCGATCGCCGCGCGCAGCGTCTCCGGCCCGCCACCGGCGGGGAAGCTATAGTCGATCTCCGCCGCCTGCGCGCCGAAATAGCTTTTGAGCCGCGCCCAATCGCCATTGGTCAGCACCGGGCTTTCGAGCACCAGCACCTTGTTCGCGGTCTGCGCGGTGTCGAGGATGTTGGCGAGGTTGCCGAACCGCGTCTTGAGCGACATCACATGCCGCTCACGCAGGCTGTCGATCGGCGGGTTGGTCACCTGGCTGAAATTCTGGCGGAAGAACTGGCTGATCAGCCGTGGCTTGTCGCTGATGACCGCCAGCGGGGTGTCGTCGCCCATCGATCCGACCGCCTCCTTGGCGTCGGTCACCATCGGCGAGAGGATCAGCTCCATATCCTCCAGCGTCTGCCCGGCCGCGACCTGACGGCGGGTCAGTTCGGCGCGGGTCCATGCCGGCGCCGCATCGGCTGCAGCGGGCAGATCGTCGAGCCCCATGAACTCGCCGATCATCGACGCGTAATCATATTCCCCGGCGATGCGGTCCTTCACCTCGCCATCGGTGTAGAAGCGCCCTTCCTCCAGATCGACCGCGATCATCTGGCCCGGCCCCAGCCGCCCCTTGGCGACTACGGTCGCTTCGGGGATCTGGACCATGCCGGTCTCCGAGCCGACGACCAGCAGGCCGTCCGACGTGCGGGTGTAGCGCAGCGGGCGCAGCGCGTTGCGATCGACGCCCGCAACTGCCCAGCGGCCATCGGTCATCGCGAGCGCGGCGGGGCCGTCCCACGGCTCCATCACGCTGGCGAGGTACTTGTACATCGCGAGATGCTTGTCGGGCATCGCGTCGATCGCCTGCCACGCTTCGGGCACCAGCATCAGCTTGGCGGTCGGCGCGTCGCGGCCCGAGCGACAGATCGCCTCGAACACGGCGTCGAGCGCGGCGGTGTCGGATGCGCCCGCCGGGATCACCGGCTTGATGTCCTCCGAATGCTCGCCGAACGCGGTCGCCGCCATCTTGATCTCGTGGCTCAGCATCCAGTTCTTGTTGCCGCGGATCGTGTTGATCTCGCCATTATGCGCGAGGCAGCGGAACGGCTGGGCCAGCCACCATTGCGGGAAGGTGTTGGTCGAATAGCGCTGGTGGAAGATCGCGACGCGGCTGACGAAGCGTTCGTCGCGCAGGTCGGGGTAGAACTCCGACAGCGATTCCGCGAGGAACAGCCCCTTGTAGATGATCGACCGGCACGACAGCGAGCAGATGTAGAAACCGCTGATCTGCGCCGCGATGATCCGCTTTTCGATGCGACGGCGGACGAGGTAGAGGTTCTTCTCGAACTCGGCCTCGCTCTGTTCATCGGGCATCGGCCCGGCGATCATGATCTGCTCGATCTCCGGCCGGGTCGCCTGCGCCTTTTGCCCGATGACCGAGACATCGACCGGCACCTGCCGCCAGCCATAGATGGTGTAGCCCGCATCGATCAGCACGCTTTCGACGATCGTGCGGCACGCCTCCTGCGCGCCCAGATCGACGCGCGGCATGAAGATCATGCCGACCGCAAGCCGGTTGGGCAGCACGCGATGCCCGCTGGCGAGCACCGCATCGTCAAAGAAGCGCAGCGGCAGATCGACATGCAGCCCCGCGCCGTCACCGGTCTTGCCATCGGCATCGACCGCGCCGCGATGCCACACCGCCTTCAACGCATCGATCGCGCCCTGCACCACACGGCGCGAGGGTTGTCCGTCAATCGCCGCGACCATGCCGACGCCACAGGCATCGCCCTCGAATTCGGGGCGGTACATGCCCTCACGGGCGAGGCGTTCGCGTTCGGATTCGTAGGTCACTTCTTCGACTTTCCTGTGAGATCCGCTTCTAGCTTTTCGAGATCCTTTTCGCCGTCCGCCATCGACCTCTCCATCAATCGACGCTGCCAACCCAAAAGCTCCGGGTCTGCGGGCATCTTCATGCTCTCGTCCATGTAGAGCCGCCCGGTCGGCGTGCTGAAGAACGCGGTGATCTCATCCAGTTGCGCGACCGTGAAACGGCGCGCGTAGGCGCGCTCCATGATGGTGAACATTCCGGGCAGCTCGGTCTGAAGGAGTTCAATCGTCTTCTGCTGCTGCTTGGCAAGGAAGGCGTCGAGCGTTGCTTTCGCCTTCGGGTCGGCGGCCAATGCCGTTCGAATGTCGGGCCGCGAGAGCATCGCCTGCTGCATGTTCGCGAGCATCGGGTTTAGCATCGCTTCAAACATGGCGTTGCGCTGTGCCGGCGGCATCATTGCCTCAATCGTTCGCTTCGCGGCGGTAAGGCGTGCGGGATCGACCGCGGGCGTAGGGGCGGACACCGTGGTCGTCTGGGCGAGGGCGTGGCCTCCGATGGTCAGCGCAAGCGCGAAGGCAAATGGGCGGATCATGCGGCAACCTTTCCAACCGAGGCCATCTTCTGCGCCCTCAGCCACGCATGCATCCGCTCGCTCACATCACGCCCGTCGCGGATTGCCTGCACCACAAGGCTCGCGCCCTTGACGATGTCGCCCGCGGCGAACACGCCGTCGAGGTTGCTCATCATCGTGCGTGCGTCGGTGCGGACCGTGCCCCAGCGGGTGACGCCCAGCGCGGGGGCGTTGAACAACACCGGCAGGTCTTCGGCATCGAAGCCCAGCGCCTTGATGACCAGATCGGCGGGGACGTCGAACTTTGCGTCAGGATCGGGTTCGGGCGCGCGGCGGCCGCTGGCGTCGGGGGCGCCCAGGCGCATGCCGACCGCCTTGACCGCGCTCACCTGTTCGCCGCCCTCAAACGCCTCGGGGGCGGAGAGCCAGACGAACTCGACGCCTTCCTCCTCGGCATTGGCGGTTTCGCGCTGGCTGCCCGGCATGTTGGCGCGGTCGCGGCGATACAGGCACTTCACCGATTCCGCACCCTGGCGGATTGCGGTGCGGACACAGTCCATCGCGGTGTCGCCGCCGCCAATCACGACGACGTTTTTGCCCGCAGCGTTGAGGCTGCCATCCTCGAACGCCGGAACGCTGTCGCCAAAGCTCTTGCGATTCGACGCGATCAGGTAATCCAGCGCATCGACCACGCCGTTCGCGCCGACGCCGGGTGCCTTGATCGCACGCGGCTTGTACACGCCGGTCGCGATCAGCAGCGCGTCGTGCTTCTGGCGCAGCTGCTCCAGCGTCGCGTCCTTGCCGACGTCGAAACCGAGGTGGAAGACGATGCCGCCCGCCGCCAGCCGGTCGGTGCGGCGCGTGACAATATGCTTCTCCAGCTTAAAGCCGGGGATGCCATAGGTCAGCAGCCCGCCCGCGCGGTCGTGGCGATCATAGACATGGACGTCATAGCCCAGCATGCGGAGGTATTCCGCCGCGGTCAGCCCCGCCGGGCCCGCGCCGATGACGCCGACCGACTGGCCGCGCGCGGGGCCAGGCTGCAGCGGTTCGACCCAGCCCTGATCCCATGCGGTGTCGGTGATGAACTTTTCGACCGAGCCGATCGTGACCGTGCCGTGGCCGGAAGATTCGATGACGCAATTCCTCTCGCACAGCCGGTCCTGCGGACAGATGCGGCCGCAAATCTCGGGCATGGTCGAGGTGCTGTTCGACAGCTCATAGGCTTCGCGCAGCCGCCCCTCGGCGGTCAGGCGCAGCCAGTCGGGGATATGGTTGTGCAGCGGGCAATGCACCGTGCAATAGGGCACACCGCATTGCGAACAGCGCCCGGCCTGATCCGCGGCGGTGGGCGGCGCATAGCGCTCGGCGATCTCGCGAAAATCCTCCGCGCGCAGTTCAGGATCGCGCTTGGGCGGAAACGCCTGCGCACGATCGACGAATTGAAGCATCACATCCTTTGCCATGCGGCGCCGATGGCAGGATTTGCCTCCTGAGTCACGCAAAAATGGCCAACTAGGTCAGCTAAACTGTCCTATTAACTGCCGGTTTGAAGATCGGCTTGTTGCCTGCGCAATATCATTTCAATTGTAGGTCCGTATCGGCCCTTAACGCAGAGAGAGGAACAGGATCGCGACCGCGCCCAATACGATTCGATACCAGGCAAAGGGGGCAAAGCCGAAGCGGCCGACGATCTTCACGAACGCCTTCACCACCAGCAATGCGACGAGGAACGACACGCCGAGCCCGATCGCGATGCCCCCCAGATCGTCGGCGTTCAGCAGTTCGCGATCTTTATAGAGCGAATAGGCGGTCGCCCCGGCCATGGTCGGCACGGCGAGGAAGAAGCTGAACTCCGCCGCCGTCTT
>JBHYGP010000192.1:0-4424 GCA_051858935.1 Sphingomonas sp. | reverse complement strand
GCTGAAAGTTTAGCCTTTCATCGCCCTAGCCAGAAAAGGTTGCGCCACGCACCGCTGGCATCTAGCCGAGCCCGCAATGTCCGACCGTAACGCAATCCCCCTCGCCCCGTCCGCCGCGCTGACCGTGGAAACCGTCACCAGCGTGCGCCACTGGAACGAACATCTGTTCAGCTTCACGATCACGCGCCCGCAAAGCTTCCGCTTTCGCTCGGGCGAGTTCGTGATGATCGGCCTGCCCGGCGAAGGCCGTCCGCTGCTGCGCGCCTATTCGATCGCCAGCCCCGCCTGGGCCGAGGAGCTCGAATTCCTCTCGATCAAGGTGCCCGACGGCCCGCTGACCTCGAAGCTTCAGCTGATCCAGCCCGGCGACCAGCTGTTCCTCGGCCGCAAGCCGACCGGCACGCTCGTCACCGACGCGCTGCTGCCGGGCAAGCGGCTGTTCTTCCTCTCGACCGGCACCGGCCTCGCCCCGTTCTTGAGCCTCGCGCGCGATCCCGACGTGTACGAGATGTTCGACCAGATTCAGCTGGTTCACTCGGTCCGCCGCGTCAGCGACCTCGCCTTCCGCGAAGAGCTTGAGGGTCAGCTCGCCGGCGACCCGCTGGTTCAGGATCAGGCATTGGTCCAGTTCAGCTACCTGCCCACCGTCACGCGCGAGCCCTTCCCGACCAGCCAGCGCATCGGCACGCTGATCGAAAATGGCGCGCTGTTCACCGGCCCCAACATGGCGGGCGAAAAGCGCCTCGATCCCGAAACCGACCGCATCATGCTGTGCGGCAGCATGGAGATGATCAAGGATCTCTCCGCGACGCTCGACGCCATGGGCTTCGAGGAAGGCTCGAACAGCAAGCCCGGCCACTACGTCATCGAACGCGCCTTCGTCGGCTGATCCCGCAAAATCCTCCCCCCCCAGGGGGAGGTGGCATGCGCAGCATGACGGTGGGGGAGGACGGCGACGTCCTCGCGGCTCTTGCGTCAGTGCTTCCTCCCCCTCCGTCGCCTGCGGCGACACCTCCCCCTTGCGGGGGAGGATTATGCGCTTCCCATTCCCCGATTGCCGACCCGGCAATGGTAACGCTATCACCCTTCCCGACACATTATCGGAGAGGACGGCGATGCCCCACACCCCCATCTCACGGCGCAGCTTCATCGAAGCCGGCGGAGCCCTCGCCGCCACGCTGACCACCAGCGCCAGCGCAGCATCGCCTCTCCAGTCCAGCGCCGCCCAGCTCAAGGGCCTCCCCCTCCCGCCGGGCACCCGCCTCCCCGCCACCCCGCCGCGCAAGAAGCGCGACGACAGCGTCGGGATCGCGATCGTCGGCCTTGGCGGCTACGCGCTCCACCAGATCATGCCCCGCATCGATCAGTCCGATCGCGCGCACATCGCCGCACTCGTCTCCGGCAACCCCGCCAAACTCGCCCAGGTCGGCGACGCCTATGGCGTGCCCCCCGACGCGCGCTATTCCTACGCAGCCTTCGACAAGATCGCCGCCGACGACCGGATCGACGCGGTGTACATCGTCCTCCCCACCGCCTTTCATGCCGACTTCACGATCCGCGCCTTCGCCGCGGGCAAGCACGTCCTGTGCGAAAAGCCGATGGCCCTCTCCAGCGCGCAATGCGAAGCGATGATCGCCGCCGGCCAGCGCGCCAACCGCAAGCTGATGATCGCCTATCGCAGCCATTTCGAGCCGTACAATGTCGAGGCGATGCGCCTGATGCGCGAGCGTGCGGTCGGCGACATCCGCCTGATCCGCAGCGAACAATCCTATCGCGCCGGCCCCACCACCCCGGCGCAGAACTGGCGCATGAACCGCGCGCTGGCCGGCGGCGGCCCGCTCGAGGATTTCGGCATCTACGGCCTGCAATCCGCGCTCTACCTCACCGGCGAAATGCCCGAGAGCCTCAGCGCCACCACCTTCCAGCCCAAGGACGACCCGCGCTTCACCGAAATCTTTGCGCACGTCGCCTCGCAATGGCGCTTCCCCTCGGGCGCAGTCGCCCACCTCGCCACCTCCTACGACAGCGCCGGGGCCAATTTCGCCCATGTCCGCGGCACGCAAGGCGCGCTGATCATGGACCCCGCCACCAGCTATGCCGGGCAGAAAATGCGGATCGAGGGTCAGAATGCCCGCGAGCTCACCCCCGGCGACCCCACCACCCAGTTTGCCGGCCAGCTCAACCACTTCACCAGCGCCATCCGCGACGGCACCCCGATCCTCACCGGCGGCGACATGGGCCTGCGCGACACGCGGCTGATGGAGGCGATCTATGCGGCCGCGCGCGATGGGCGGACGGTGAAGCTGGCGCCGGATGGGCGGATGCGGGGGTGAGCCTTTCGCCAGGCGGTCAACCACGCGCGTATCGACCGCCGATCAGCGCTTTGGTGCGCCTGAATCAGACAGCTGCCACGCCACCGAAACCTGTCCGGCAAAGATCGGGGCATATCTGCGCAACTCCGCCTGAGCGGTCGCATCGAACGCGGCGAAGCTGCGCATCCGCTCCATCGCGCCGGTTTCGGCGCGGCGGTACAGGCTGCGCGCTTCGGCGGGTGCCCGTGCATGTTTGCGCAGCAACGCCGCCAGCGTCCAGTTCCCGGCAATGCGGTTGGGGTGCGCGGGCGGCAGTGCCTCCGCGATCTTTTGCGCCTGCCGCATCAGGGTTTCGGCATCCGCGGTGCGGCCCTGCGACTCCAGGTTTCGGGCAAGCGTGAACATCGCCCCTGCCACCAGCGGGTGGGTTGGCGGCAAGGTCTTTTGCCGCACGGCGAGCGCCTTGCGATGCAGGGGTTCGGCGGCCGCGAAACGCTGTTGCCAGCTCAGATTGTCGGCCAGATTTTCGTAGATGATCGACAGGTCCGGGTGATCGGGTGCAAACGTCCGTTCGGCGATGGCCAGCGCCTTGCGCAGCAGCGGTTCGGCCTCTTCGTAACGCTCAAGTTCGTTCAAATTCGTCGCAAGGTTGGAATAGGCAAAGGCCAGATCGCGCAACACAGGCGGGTTTGCCGCCTCGCGCAGCGACAGCACGCGGCGATAGATCGGGTCCGCCTCCTCGCGCCGCCCCTGGCTCGACAGGATTGAGGCCAGCGCCTCATAACCGGCGGCAATGCCGGGATCGCCCGGCTTCATATGCGCCTCACGCAGCCGCAGCGATGTGCGGATCGCCGCCTCCGCCCCGGCATAATCGCCCTGCGATTGCAGGTTCCAGCCAAGGTTGCTGTAATTTTCGGCGATCAGCCGGTGGCCCGGCGGCAGCACGGCTTCCTGGATGGCCAGCGCCTTGCGGATCAATGCTTCGCCTTGGTCGACTCGGCCTTGCTGGTCGATGGCGAATGCCAGGCTGGTGTAGAGCGTCGATTGCCCCATCCTGTCGGCCTTGGGGTCGGCTTCAACAACCGTGATGGCCTTGAGCAGCACCTGTTCGGCCTCGGCATAGCGACCGAGTCCGTTGAGGATCAGGCCGAGCACGCGATAACGGGGAACCAGCCGCGGGTCGCCGGGCGGAACCAGCGCTTCGTACAGCGCAACCGCCCGGCGGGCGAACGGTTCGGCCTCGCGGTCACGATCCTGTTCGCGCAGCGTGACCGCAAGGTCGGTGAGGACCAGCGCATGGCCCAACTTGCCCGCATCGGCGCCATTTTCGAACAGGGCCGCCGCACGGCGAAGCGCGACCTCCGCCTCGGCATATTGCGAGAGCCCGAACAGCGCCTGGCCAAGTTGGGCGTTCAGCGTTGCCAGCGATGGATGCTCCGGCGGGCGCGTTGCGATCACGGCACGCAACAACGGGACCGCTTCGGCATCCTTGTTCCCGGCGATCAGCGTCCGGAGAAAATAGTCGGCTGCGACCGCGCGATCCTTATGGGACGCGGGCAAGGTGCGATTGGCGATCTCTACCGCCGCGCGCGCGAATTTCTCGCTGCGCTCGATATCGGCAATGCGCCACGCGATGTTCGCCCCGCCCAGCATCAGGTCGAGGCAATGATCGTTCGCCGGTCGGGCGGCTACGCACGCCGCCGCCGCCTTCTCCAGAATGCCGACTGCGGCGGTCAGGTCCTTGCGCTCATAGGCGGGGAAGAATTCCGGTGGCAGTTCGGCGCGGCCCGGCGTTTGCGGGACGGCAGTGGCAACAGTGAGGAGTCCGGCCAGCCAGATCATGACAGCGGCAAATTTAGCAGAGTCTTCGTCGTTGCACCTCAGACAATTCCAGTGCCACTTTGCTGCGCCTCGTTGCCCCCTTCCAATGTTGGAAATTCCCTGATCTAAACTGATCGGTGAACCCCAACCCGCCGCATTCCCCTCCAAAAACCGCCGCGCCCGACACCTCCAACACAGGCGTCGCGTCCCGGTCGCGCGCCTGTCACCCCAGCGTCGCCCACCTGTCGCGTCGCAGTCGCGTCGCGGGTGTCAGGTGGTCGCAAACCCGTC
>JBHYGP010000191.1:0-4439 GCA_051858935.1 Sphingomonas sp. | reverse complement strand
ATGGCAGACCTGATTTACGCAGATTTGGTCGAGGAAACGACGACGACGACCGGGACCGGCGCGATCACGCCGGGCGGCGCGGTGACCGGGTCACGCAGCTTTGCATCGGTGCTGAGCGAGGGCGACCAATTCTATTACGCGATCGACGGCGCGCCGGCCGATGCGAGCATGTTCGAGGTGGGGATCGGCACCTTTACCAGCGGGACGATCGAGCGCGATCCGATCGTGTCATCGGACGGGACCAGCGCGATCGACCTGCCGGTCGGGACCAAGTCGATCTCGCTGACGGTCGCGGCGGAATTCTATGAGACGGTGCAGGCGCATGATGTGTTCTCCGCGTGGCAGGCGATTCCGGGCAATGAGAGCCTGACCGTCACCGATTTTCTCGACCAGATTACCGGGGTCGATGGGCTGTCGGCACCGGTCTATACGATCGAGACCGAGACGCCGCCCGACATTGATAACGGATGGTCGCAGGAGGGGGTCGTCTATGAATCGCCCTCACGCGACGAGGATGGCGACCCGTCGGGCATCCGGTTCGGGCTGGCCTTCACCTATGGCCCCTATCCGGCGAACACCCAGTATTCGGGGCAGCCAGAATATACCAACAATGTGTTCGGGCTGTCGTGGAACCTGACCACCAGCTTTACCCCGATCAACACCGATATGGGCGGGCCGTCGATCCGGGTCGAGAGCCGGTTCAAGAAGCCCACGCGCAATCCGGGCAATCCGGGCGGGTGGATCGACGGGTCCGAATTCCACCATGCGATGCACACCACGGGGTCGGGTGGGTCGGAATATCGCCCGATCAGCATCTATGCGCCGTTCGATACGGCGGACTGGGGTTATGATTCCGACATCAGCTTCCAGGGGGCATTCTATGCCTTTGCCGATGGCTATCGCAATTCGCATGTCACCTTCGGGTGGAACGGGGCGTCGGGCGATACCAAGCCGATCACCCTGTCCAATCAGGTGCGGATCAACCGGACGGGCAATAATGCGCCGTGGCTGACGCAGACCAATGCGGCGGGGAATGCGCAGATCAACCTGCCCTATGTCAATTCGGGGAATGGCTATACGTTCGACCGCGACATCTATTTGTCGGCGGGGAGTGTCGGGACCAACCCGCTGGGTATCCAGTCGCTGTTGTCCCTGGTCGGCACGTCGGGCTTCACCAATGGCGCGCGGATGATCTACCTCAACACCAATGCGGTGACGGGGTCGGTGACCGGATTCGAGACCGAGATTTCAGCCTCGACGCGGTTCGAGGGGTTCAAGCTGCGCAACACCCATGCGAGCGGCGTCGCGGGCGGGCGGATCCAGGGCAATGGGAACCTGTATCTCGACTTTTTCAACGAGGCGAATTTCCATCGCTGGGGCCTGCGGCTCAAGACCAATGGCGATTTCACGATCGGGCAGAGCGTGCAGGGCGCGGACATATCCGATGCACTGCGGATCAACTTCACGACGCTGCAGACGCAGTTCATGAAGGCGCCGAAGCTGCCGAGCGCGACGGTAGCGGGCGCGGGGTCGGCGGCGACGGCTGGCGCAGGGGCGTTGCATTATGTGACCGACCTCAATGCCACCACTTCGGGCAGCGTTGCTGCGGGTGGCGGGACCAATGATGGCGTCGTGGTCAGCGATGGCACCGACTGGCGGATCATGACGGCATGGTGAGCGGCCGGGGAGCGGGCGCGTGATTGCGCGCGCTCCTATCGCTGCGGGGGCGATTGCCCGAAGGCGGCGGCGGTCGGTTGCGATCGGGGCCGACTTTGTCGTGCCGTTTGCGGCGATCGGGCTGGCGGCGCTGGACCGGCGGGGGATGTCGGCGGGCGCTGGGTATGACGCGGCGGTGGCGGGGGATCGTGACCGGCTGGATCACGCCTTGCGCGGGGCCGATCTGGTGCATGCGCGCGCTGCTCTGGCGGATGCGACGGCGCGGTCGCGTGGAGGCGTCGTCCGCGTGAGCTGAGCGCTCGCGATGACGATGATGACGAAGGGGCGGTCCTGCGGGGCCGCCCCTTTTTTCTTGGGAGAAGGGGGCGAGCGATGGGCATCTTCCTGAAGGATCCGGCGGCGGCGCTGGACTATGCGATCGACTGGGCGGCGATTGCCGGCGCGGCGGGGCTGAGCGCGAGTGACTGGGCGGTCGAGCCGGTGCATGACGAGGGGCTGGCGGTGGTGGCGGAGGCGGTGAGCGGGCCGCGCTGTGCCGCGACGGTCGAGGGCGGGCGACCGGGGCTGGTCTATCGCCTGACCAACCAGGTGACATGGAGCGACGGGCGGCGCGATGCGCGGTCGCTCGACGTGCGGGTGGAGCGGCGGTGATGGTCGAGACGATCGTGCCGCCCGCGACGGCCCCCGTCGCGCTGGCCGAGCTGCGCGCATTCCTGCGGATCGAGGGGGTGGATGGCGATGCCGAGCTGGCCGCGCAGCTGCGCGTGGCGACCGATGCGTGCGAGGGGTTTATCGGGGCACCGCTTCTGGAGCGGACGGTGCGCGAGACGCTGGTGGCGCGGGGCGAGTGGCAGGCGCTGAGTGTTGCTCCGGTGCGGGCGGTGACGGCGGTCGATGCGGTTTCGGGCGACGGGAGCGGAGTGGCGCTGGCTCCTGAGACTTATGGGATCGATATCGATGCGGCGGGGCGGGGGTGGGTGCGCTGTGCGTCCGGCGTGGGGCGGATCGCGGTCACCTATACGGCCGGTAGCGCGGGCGACTGGAACGCGGTGCCCGAGCCGGTGCGGCACGGCATCCTGCGGCTGGCAGCGCATCTGCGGATGGATGGCGATGGCGTGCCGCCAGCGGCGGTGACGGCACTGTGGCGACCGTGGCGGGTGATGCGGCTGGGCGCGGGGGCGGCGCGATGAGCGCGGCGGTGGTGCTGGCGGAGGCGATCCAGGCGGCGCTGCTGGCGCATCGGCCGCTCGCGGATGAGCTGGCCGGGGTGTTCGATGCGCCGCCGGTGCGCGCGGCGACGCCGCATGCGGTGATTGGCGAGGCGCTGCTGTCCGACTGGGGGACCAAGGACATGGCCGGGCGCGAGGCGCGTGTTGTCGTGAGCCTGTTCGATGCCGGGGAGAGTCCGGCGCGGTTGCGGCGGCTGTGCGGAGAGGTCGAGGTGGCGATGGCCGCGATGCCGCGGGCGATCGGCGGTGGCTGGGAGCTTGCGAGCCGCATGCTGCTGCGTGCGCGGATCGAACGGAAGGGTGAAGGACGCTGGATCGCGACGAGCGAGTGGCGTCTGCGGATGCTGAAATCGGGTGGGTGAGGGAGATATCGAGATGGCGGTGGAGAAGGGAAGCGCGTTCCTGTTGAAGGTGGGCGATGGCGGCGAGCCGGTCGCCTATGCGACGGTGGCGGGGCTGCGCACGACGCAGCTGAGCGTCAATGGCGAGGCGGTGGCGATCACGTCGAAGGACTCGGGCGCGTGGCGCGAGCTGCTCTCGGGTGCTGGCGTGCGATCGGTGAGCGTGTCGGCGGCGGGGGTGTTTACGGGATCGGCGGCGGAGACGCGGATCCGGGGCAATGCGCTGAGCGGGGTGATCGACGATTATCGGCTGAGCTTCGAGAGCGGCGAGACGATGACCGGGCGGTTTCTGGTCACGCGGCTGGACTATGCCGGGGATTTCAACGGGGAGCGGTCGTACACGCTGAACCTGGAGAGTAGCGGTCCGGTGGTTTCGGCATGAGTGGGGGCGTTGGTCTCCGTGAGACTTCACTGCCCCACCCCAATCCATTGCCGGGTCGGTCAGGCCCCCGGCCTGACCTGAACCACGCGGGGGGTGGTTCACCCGGCAATCCTGAGGGCGAGGGGGTTGCCCGTGCCCGTCCGGCACGCGGTGAGGCTTCGGTGCGCGTAGCTGGAACCCTGCTGGTGCTGCGGCCTTCTTTCTCGGCGCTCGTTGCGGCGGAGCAGGAATTGGGGCCGTTGTTTGCGCTGGTCGAGCGCGCGGCGGAGGGGCGGCTGGGGCTGGGCGAGATGGTCGCCTTGTTCTGGCATTGCCTGAAGGCGCGGCCCGAGGGGCTGACCCGGGAGGCGTTCGGCGAGGGGGTGGCGGCGGGCGGACTGGCCGCCGCGACCCCGGCGCTGCGCGTGCTGATCGGGCAGATTCTGGCGGGGCGGTGAGGTTCGCCGAGCGTGCCGCGCTGCTGGCCGGGCAGGCGGGGGTGGCGTTCGGCTGGACGCCCGAGCTGTTCTGGAGCGCGACGCCGGCGGAGCTGAGCGCGTTGGTGCGGGCGGTGGCTGGCGACGAGGTCGCGCCGCCTGATCGCGACACGATCGCGCAGCTGATGGAGGCGTTTCCCGATGGATGATGAGATCGAACAGGCGGTCGTGCGCGTGCGCGCCGATACGCAGGGCTTTGCGCGCGATGTCGCCGAGATGCGCGCCGCGATCGATGGGCCGTTGCAGGCCGGGGCGGATCGCGCCGGGCGCGGGA
>JBHYGP010000190.1:0-13167 GCA_051858935.1 Sphingomonas sp. | reverse complement strand
GCCTGGCCTCATCCCCGTTGACCACCTCACGCAGCACTTTGGCGCGAGCGAGTTTCAGCGGGACTTCACGCAGCAGCATGAATTGCCCCATCGCCTCACCGAGCCAGCCATGGCTGGCGTCGTCGAATAGCATCAGCCATTCGTTCCATGCACCATCGGTCCATGCCCAGCGGACGCGGCCGATCACCTGAAACCCGATGCCGTCGGCCATGCCACGCATGCCGATCGCCACCGGGCTGACGTCGAACGGCAGCACCGCCGCCTCACCTACCGCTTGAACTCCCGCGTCGCTGCGCACCAGCATCGTCTGGCAATAGTCGCAGATGCGGCACGGCAGCGCCGGCGATCGGAACACGGCCTCGGCGCCGCAATTGGGACAGGAGACGGTGAGACCCATCGCGGACTAGCGAATGCGCCCCAGCAACTCCGCCTTCTTGGCGTCGAACTCGGCCTGGCTGATTGCGCCGATCGTCAGGAGCTTGTGGAGCTTTTCGATCTGCGCAAAGGCGTCCTCGCCGCCCCCGCCGCCGGATGCGGCACCGGCGGGCGCGCCGGTCATCCCCGCCGCCATCTGCTGCCCGATCGCAAAGCCCGCCGCCGCGCCTGCGCCGGCTCCCGCCACGCCGCCCGACTGGCCCGCCGCAGTCTCGATCGCCTGCGCGCTCTGGAACCGGACGAAGCGGTCGAGGTCGCCGACGACGCGCATCGAACTCGACTTGTCGAGCATCGCCTGAACATCCTCGGGCAGCGACAGGCTCTCGACGAAGAAGCTGGTGCAGGTCAGGCCCCATTGCGCAAAGGCCGGTTCGACTGCGGCGCGCAGCTGTTCCGACAGCGCGGCCTGATTGGCGGCCAGGTCGAGAAACGCGATCTCGCCGCCGCCAAGGCCAGTGGCAAGCGCGGTGGCGATCGCGGCGCGCAGCTGTGGCTCCATGTCGGTGGCGGTCAGCCGATCGAGCGACCCCATCATCTTGACCGCGAACACCGCGACATCTTCGACCCGGAAGCTGTAGCTGCCGAACGCGCGCACGCGCAGCGGGCCGAATTCCTTGTCGCGCACCGTAATCGGCTGCTGCGTCCCCCATTTGAGGCCGGTCTGCTCCTTCTGCGAGAAGAAATAGACGTCGGACTTGAACGGGGCGGAGAACCCCTTGTCCCAGTTCATCAGCGAGGTGAGGACCGGGAGGTTGGCGGTTTCGAGGGTATGCAGCCCGGGCAGGAAGGCGTCGGCCAGCACGCCTTCATTGTAGAACATCGCGGTCTGGCCGCTGCGCACGGTCAACTGCGCGCCGTTCTGGATCTCGCGATCCTTCATCGGATAGCGGATCGCCAGCACGCCGGGTTCATCCACCCAGTCGATGACATCGACGAACTGCTTCGATAGAAAATCGAAAATACCCATGCGCGCCTCCCTCGCGTCACATGGTACAAACCTTGGGCAGGAACGGGAAGGATATTCGGTGTCCGCCCCGTCTGGATACGTGGCGAATGCCGGCCCGTAACCGCCTGAAATTTCGCTCGCTTCGGCCTGGATTTCGCCATATCTCCTCTCGCGGTTCGACCCGGCTCGCCGCCGCCCATCGCTGCGCGACCGGTTCAAGACGCGTTGGGGGAGGTCGGGGTGACGGACATGTTTGGCCCGCAGGATCCAGAGGCCCCGCTGGCGCTGGTGGCGCTCGACGCAGCTCCGGTCGAAAACGCACAGATCGACGCGAATGTCCCCGCTGGACGCGTGCTCGGTACCGGTGCCGACGACCGGATCATCCTCGATATCGGCAATGGCGGGTCGGTGTTCGACGGCGTGTTCCGATCGACCTTCGCAAGTGCAGGCGGCGGCAATGACTGGGTGGCGATCACCCATGCCGCGCGCGGCTTCGTGTCGATCGATCTCGGGGCTGGCGACGATGTGCTGGTGCTGGGCGACGACCGGCGCGGCTATTATGCCGACCAGACGTTGCTGACGCTGGGGGACGGCAGCGACCGGATCAGGCTGAGCTTCGGGTTCGGGGCGGGACTGCCGACCGCGATCGGGCTGGTGCCGATCACCATTACCGATTTTCAGGCGGGGGCGGGCGGCGACGTGCTCGACATTGAGGACATGATCCTCGGCTTTTACCGGCTGCCCGCGATCACCACCGTGTTTCCCGCGCTCAACCCCTTTGCCAGCGGCCATCTGGTGCTGGTGCAGGATGGCGCCGATGTCATCGTGCGCTGGGACTATGACGGATCGGGCGTCGGGGCGGGCGAGGTCTATTATCGGGACCTGTTCCGCCTGTCGGGGGTGCAGGTTTCGGCGCTGACCGCGTTCAACTTCGCAGGCTATGACCCGTCGGGCGCTGCGGCGGTTTCGCCGGCGATTGTGGGGAGCGCGGGGAACGACCTGTTGTTCGCCGGTGCCTATGGCTCGCAGGTCGATGGTGCAGACGGCAATGACCGGCTGGTCGGATCGGGCGGGCAGGACGATCTGCGCGGCGGCGCGGGCGACGATGTGCTCGACGGCGGCTGGAACGACGACGTGCTTCGGGGGGGCGAAGGCAACGACTTGCTGTCCGACCATCTCGGCAGCAACCGATACGAAGGTGGCGGCGGCGACGACGTCATCCGCTTCGACAGCCCCAATCAGCTGGTTCCGAACCAGCGCGTCCATGACGACCTGACCATTCTGGCCGGTGACGGCAATGACCGGGTGCATCTGGCGATCACGCTGGACGAGCTGCAGACCGGCGGCAGCCACACCGCGACTGCTCTGGTCGATCTCGGCGCGGGCAACGACCGGCTCTATCTGCACAATTGGCGGATCGAAGCGCGGGTGACGCTGGGCGCGGGGCAGGACCGGGTCGAGCTGGGCATCAACTATCTGACCACCAGCAACACGCCCTTCGCCTCGCTGGTCATCACCGATTTTCAGGCCGGAGCGGGCGGCGACGTCATCGACCTGGGCGGGCTGGTCACCAACATCACCTGGACGCTGGAGGAAAACCCGTTCGCGACCGGGCATCTGCGCGCCTATCAGGAGGGCGCGGACACCGTCTTCTATGTCGATCATGACGGGATCGACGGCGAGAGCGACCTGCTTCAGGTCCTGCGCCTTTCCAACGTTCAGCTGTCCGCGCTCACCGCGTTCAACCTCAACGGAATCGCGCTCGATGGCGCGGCGCTGGTCGGGCTGGTGCAGAGTGGCACCGCCAATGCCGACCTGATCGACGGCAATGTCGGCAACGACGTGCTGACCGGGCTGGGCGGCGACGACGAGATTTACGGCGGCCATGGCGACGACCGGATCGAGGGCGGCGCGGGCAACGACCGGCTGTTCGGCGGCAATGGCGACGACATCCTGATCGGCGGGGATGGCGACGATGTGATCCGCGATGCCGGCGAAGGCTCCGACACGATCGAGGGCGGGGCGGGCAACGACCAGATCGTCGTCGATCACGACTATCGCTCGGCACCGGAGACGGTTCGGATCGACGCCGGCACGGGGGACGATGTCGTCGAGTTCGCCAGCGCACACTATGGCGGCAGCGTCACGGTGGACCTTGGCGCCGGGAACGACCGGCTGACGATCCGCAACATGACCTATCTCGACGCGCCGCTGCGCGTGACGACGGGGGCGGGGCAGGACGTGATCGTGATCGGCGAGGCGGGTGCGTCGAACACGCCGATGACGATCGAGATCACCGATTTCCAGACCGGCGATGCTGGCGACCGGCTCGACTGGCTCGCTTATGCACAGCTTCGGCTGAACGTCGCGGGCGATGCCGACACGTTCGACCCCTTCCTGCCCAGCTGGGTGCTGGGCGACTGGGCTCAGGCCAATGCGACTTTGGTCCAGTCGGGCGCGGACACGATCCTGCGGCTTGGCGGGGTCGATCTGGTCATCTTCCGCAACACCAATGTCGCCGACTTTACCGATTTCAACCTGGGCATCGTGTCGCGCGCGACCGGAACCACCGGTACGGCCGCAGACGATTTGCTGTCGGGGACCGCGAATGGCGAGACGCTGTCGGGGCTGGGCGGCGACGATCGGCTGATCGGGCAGGGCGGGGATGACAATTTGCAGGGCGGCGACGGCAACGACCTGTTGTCGGGCGAGATCGGCAACGACATTCTGATCGGCGGCGCGGGACGCGACCATCTCGACGGCGGCGATGGCGACGACCGGATCGAGGATGCCGACGGGCAGGATGTGCTGCGTGGCGGTGCCGGTGCGGACACCTTCATCGTCGGCCCGGTGGCGGACGACCCGACCGTCCCGGTCGGCTCGCTCGACGCCGGCAGCGGCAATGACGTCGCGACGCTCGCCGCGCGCAGCGGCTATCATGTGGCGATGGGGACGGGCGACGACCAGCTGACCCTGGTTGCCGGGTCGGGCGATGCATGGATCGACCTGGGTGAAGGCGCCGACCGGCTGTCGGTCGCCCAGCTGGCTGACGATGTCGAGGTCGTGCTCGGCGGCGGCAACGACATTGTGACGCTCACCGCCGGGGCCGGTACCGGCGATGGCGTGCTGCGCCTGTTCGACTTCGACACGCGGTTCGAATCGAATCGCGATCAGCTCGACTTTACCGCTGCGCTGGCCGCGCTGACCAACAATGCCTGGACGGCGGCGTCGGGGGTCAACCCGTTTGCGGCGGGCTTTGCCGAGTTGCGCGACAGCGCCGCCGGCGTGGAGCTGTGGTTCCACCCCAGCGGCACCCCGGGCGCCGGGAGCGTGCTGGGGGCGGTATTTGCCTATCTGACCGTGGCGGACATGACTGCGGCCAGCTTTGCCGGGATCGACCCGACGCCGGGCATCCGCCTCGCGCATCAGGTTACCGGGGTGCAACAGGTCGGCACGGGAGACACGCTGGAAGCGACCAATCCCGTCTATTTCGAGAATGTCCGCCCGCATATCGTCTATGGCCAATCGGGCGACGGCAGCCAGACGCTGGTCAATTCGGGCACCATCCACAGCGTGCAGGACGGCTATGGCGGGTCGGTGGGGACGCTGGTTGGGATTTATGTCCAGTTCGCGGGCAGCGCCGCGAACGCGCTGTTCCACAATGCCGCGACCGGGACCGTGCTGGTCGAGACGACGGCGCAGACCGATCTCGGTCCCTATTTCGACCTCTATACGCGGGGTTTCTACCTGCGCTCGTCGGGCGATGTCGATTTCCGCAACGACGGCCTGTTCGAAGTGCGCACGACGCAGGGTTATGCGATCGGGATCGAGACCTATCAGAACATCTCGATCGTCAACAACGGCACGCTGCGGGTCACCAGCCCGGACTATGCGATTGGAATTTCGCGTCACAACAGCAGCGCGCTGACCAACACCGGCCTGATCGAGGTGACCGGCGGCCAGCTCGCCATCGCGGTCGAGATCGACAATTACGCCGCTGGCGGCTTCGTCAATTCGGGCGAGATCGTCGCGACCACCGGTCCGAACGCGTCCAGTGCCAGCATCGGCGTCATGCTGTGGCAGAATTCGCGGGTAACCGGCGGTCCGTCGGTGCTGGTCAACAGCGGAACGATCGCGGCCGACATCGCGATCTTTGTCAATTTCGAGTTCGGCTACGGCACCAATTACCGTTCGGCCGAGCGGATCGAGAATAGCGGCGAGATCCTGGGCGACGTCTATCTGTCCTATGGCGATGACGAAGTGATCAACACCGGGCTGATGTCCGGCGCGACCCTGCTCGAATCCGGGAACGACCTCTATGACGGTCGCGACGGCACGCATCACGGGCTGGTCGATGGCGGCACCGGGGACGACCGGCTGTTCGGCGGAGCGCAGGGCGACTGGCTGAGCGGCGGACGCGGCAACGATGTCGTGATGGCGGGTGGCGGCGACGATCTGGTCCAGGGCGGCGGCGGCAACGACGCGCTCGACGGCGGCGCGGGCTATGACATTTTGACCTTCGCCGATGCGTGGCAGGGCGTGAGCGTCGATCTGGCGCTGGGCACCGCGCTCGATCGCGGCACCGCCTATCTGCGCAATTTCGAGGCCGTGGTCGGATCGGGCCATGCCGACACGATCCGCGGATCGGACGCTGCGGAGATGCTGGAAGGGGCGGCGGGCGACGATGTGCTGGTCGGCGGTGGCGGCAACGATGTGCTGATCGGCGATTCGGGCAACGATCGCCTCACCGGCGGCGCGGGCAATGACCGCTTCCTCTTTTCCGACGGCGACGGGATCGACCGGATCACCGATTTTCAGAGCGGCGACCTGATCGAGATTTTCGGCTATTCGGGTTATCAGTCGATGGTCCAGGACGGGGCCAATGTCCGCATCACTTTGTCCGCCGGCGACGCGATCATCGTCGAGAATGTCCAGCTGTCCGCGATTCCATCCGGCGCCCTGATCTTCCGCACCAGCGAGCTGGGGCCGGAGCCGGTCGGGAACGGGCCGGAGTTTCTGCGCGTGGACGAAGCGGCGCTGGTCGTTGCCGCGGGGACGGTGCTGGACCTCAGCCACACCGAGTTTCAGTCGCATTTCCGGCTTGGGCTGCACCAGTCGTCGCTGTGGCTCGAAACGGTGACACAGGGGCCGCAGCTGTTCAACGCCGGGGTGATCCGGGCCGAGGCCGACGCAAGCGACGCGCCACTGGCCGGCATGATCTTTGGCGATGCGGTGTCGGGTCCGGGTGACTATGCCTCGGGCGACAGCCGCTTCGTCAACCTGACCGGCGGCGTGTTCGAGGTGATCGCGCACAATGGCGACGCCTGGGGCACCGTCGGCGCGGTGTGGAACGCGGGTACGATCCGCGCGTCAGCGGCGGATGCGGGAAGCGACGCGTTTGCGGTCTATCTTCCCTCGGGCCGTGTCCATAACAGCGGCAGCATCGTCGCCGAAGCCGGGGGCAGCGCCACCGGGATCGAGCAGGCGCAGAGCGGCTTCCACAATAGCGGATCGGTAACGGCAACCGGCGGCGAGGCCAGTTTCGGCATCGTCGCCTCGTTCAACGTCCACCCGGCGCACGAGCCGGGAACGGCGGTCAACAGCGGCACGATCACCGTCACCGACTCGACCGCATGGCTCGACAGCGTCGCGCTGCAATTCGACGTCTTTGGTGCGGCACGCTTCTGGAACAGCGGGACCGTGACGGGCGACTTTGCGCTGGAGGGCGGCGCGCGCTCCGGCAGCAGCTTCTCCGTGTGGAACAGCGGGCGGCTGGAAGGGCTGGTCCGCATGGGCGGTGGCGAGGATCTGCTCACCAATAGCGGCGTGATCACCGGCGCGATCGACCTGCTCGGCGGCGCGGATCTCTATGACGGGCGGCTGGGCCGGGCACTGGCATCCGTGTCGGGGGGCGATGGCGACGACTGGCTCTATGGCGGCGTCCATGGCGACGCGTTGCTGGGTGGGTTCGGCAGTGACGTGATCTCCGGCGGTGGCGGCGACGATCTGCTGACCGGCGGGGCCGGTTCCGACATTTTCCATATCGCGGCCGGATCGGGCCATGACGTCATCACCGACTTTACCGCCGGTGCGAATGGCGACGTCATCCACGCGCAGGGCTTTGCGGGCTATACGTCGATCCAGCAACAGGGTGCCGATGTGCTCGTTACCTTCTCACCGACCGAGACGATCCTGTTGCGCGACGTGCAGTTGGCGGCGATCACGACGGCCAATTTCCGTTTCAACGCCCCGGCGCTCCCGGCTGCGGCGAGCGTGCCGCCGCCGCCCGCACCCGAACCGACACCGGGGATCCCCGACGTCGGCGGCACACCGGCGCGTTTCGAAGTTTATGGCACGTCTGGTGCCGATGAACTGATCGGCGGCGTAGGCCCCGATCTGATCGACGGCGGCGCCGGTGCTGACCGACTGTTCGGCGGGGCGGGCGACGACCTCTATCGCGTCGATCGTCAGGACGATCTCGTCTTCGAGAATGTCGGCGAAGGCAACGATACGGTCGAGGCGTCGGCCAGCTACTATCTCTACGCCAATATCGAAGCACTGACGCTGACCGGCACCGCCTTTTTCGGGGTCGGCAACGATCTGGCAAATACGATCCTGGGCAATGCGTCGGACAATCTGCTGCTCGGCGGACTCGGCGACGATCTGACGCGCGGTGGCGCGGGCATCGACCTGCTGTGGGGCGAGGGCGGCGCGGACCGGCTGTTCGGTGAGGACGACAATGACGTGCTGGTCGGCGGCGCGGGCGACGATGTGCTCGACGGCGGCGCTGGCGGCGACAGCCTCTATGGCGAGGGCGGGAACGACGAATTGTGGGGCGGGACCAGCTTCACCTTCGACCAGCTGGTCGGCGGCGACGGCAATGACCGGCTGCACGGCGACAGCGGCCTCGGCGACTATGATTATCTCTATGGCGGCGCGGGCGACGACCAGTTCTGGGTCGATACCCCCGACGATCTGGTGTTCGAATTTGCGGGCGAGGGTCACGACATTGTCTATGCCGATATCGTCGGTGCGGGCTATTATCTGTATCAGGAGATCGAGGATCTGGTGCTGCTCGGCAACACCCCGTTCGGCGTCGGCAACGCGCTCGCCAACCGCATCACCGGCAACGATGCGGATAACTATCTGCTCGGCGGCGCGGGCGACGACATCCTCAACGGGCGCGGCGGCAGTGACGTCCTGTTCGGTGAGGCAGGCGCGGATATCTTCGTGTTCGAGGCGGGGACCGGCGGCGACGTGATCGGCGATTTCCAGGCGGGCACCGACCGGATCGATCTGAGCGCATTCGGTTTCACCAGCTTTGCGCAGGTTCAGTCGGCGTTGGGCGAGAATGGCGGGACCAGTTTCCTGATCCTCGGCAATGGCGACATGGTCGTCCTCAACGGTGTCGCGCGCGCCAGCCTGTCGGCGGGGGACTTCATCCTGGCGCCCGTCGCGGAGGGCAAGGTGCCGGTGATGGAGGAACTGGATCGCGAACCGTTCGCCGGCCTGATCCACGACTTTCACAATCCGCGGCTGTTTGTCGAATTTGTCTGATGTCCCGTGGCGGGGTCAGGCGCGATAAGCGCCGACCCCGTCGCCTAAATGGACATTGTTTGCCTCACGCTCCTGCGCCGCCCGATCGTCATAGAGGAAGGGCAGAAAGGCATAGCGCCGCCCCCGCGTCACCGGCCGGACGGCGTGGAGCAGCGAGCAGGAGAACACCGCCGCGGCCCCCGCAGGCATGCGAAACCCGCGCGGGCCATATTCGGGGAACCACAATTCGCCCCCTTCGAAATCGGCATTGAGGTTGATCGACACCGCGAAGCGGCGATGCGCGGTGCCGCGCGTCGTATTGTCGCGATGCGGCTGAAAATGCCCGCGCTCGTCCGCGCCGTAACAGGCGACCAGATAGCGCTCCATCCGGGTCACCTGGAACTGGTGCACCCGCGCAATCTCCGGCACCACGCGACGCCGGATGCGTGCTTGCAGCGTCTCGATCATCGCGCGGTCGGTGATATCGTGATCGCGCCGCCTTTTGTGCGCGGGATCGTTGATCAGCACGGTCTTGCCATCGACCTCGCGCATGAAGCCCGATGGCGCACCGCCGCTCGCCTCGTAGCGTGCGATCAACTCGGTGCAGAGCGCAGGTTCGAACACGTTGGGCAGCACGATGATCGGCGCCTGCAACTCGAATCCGGCAAAGCGGTCGGGCGGCGGGAGCGTGGCGATATAAGCGACCAGCGCCGCGATATCGCTCTGGTCGGGGGCGAAGGGTATGACGCGCAGCACGCGCAGCGTCGGGTCGAGCACGACCCACATCCGCCGTACCTCGACCTTCTCGCCGCCGGTATCGTCGCGGTCGATCGCGCCATAGAGCCGTGCGGCCGCGCGGTCGAAGTCCCAGAACAGCCGATAGCCCGGCACCTGTTCGTCGAGCCGTCCGCCCGCCTCGTCCGCCGGATCGTTGCTGACCGCGAAGAACGCCGAATGGACATCGTCGAACAGGTCGGGGCGGGCGCGGACGCCCGCAATCGCCTGTTGCGCATGGGCGTCCCCGCCCGAGCCGAGAAAGCAGAGGACCAGATAGCGCCCTGCCGCGGTCTCGAACGCATAAGCGGGATTGCCGCCCGAACGTTGGCGGAAGCGCGGCGCGGGATCGCCTTGGGTTAGAAGGACATGGGCCATCGCCGCGACCCTGAACCAAAATCCGCAATTCCCCAACCCAAAGTCATGCCGCCCCAGGATTCGACCGACGGGTAAATTGTTGGTTGCGAACGGCTTGCGCCATGCCCAAAAGCGACAGGCTGGAGTTGCCCTGGGGGTATTGGGTGCACATCGGTCGTTTCACTGTCACGCCGGGCGGGCCGCTGTTCGTGGTCGCGGGGCCATGCGTCATCGAAAGCGCCGATCATGCGCTGGGCGTGGCCGAGCAGGTGGCGCGCATCGGGGAGCGGCTGAACCTGCCGGTGATCTTCAAGAGCAGCTTCGACAAGGCCAACCGCACCGCCGGCACCAGTCCGCGCGGGCCGGGGCTGGACGAAGGGCTGGCGATCCTCGCGCAGGTCCAGCGCGAAACCGGATTGCCGGTGCTGACCGATGTACACGAGACGGTTCAGGTCGCGGCGGTGGCGCAGGTCGTGGACGTGATCCAGATACCCGCCTTTCTCTCGCGCCAGACCGATCTGCTGCGTGCCGCGGCGGCGACCGGGCGGGTGGTCAACATCAAGAAGGGCCAGTTCATGGCCGCAGACGATATGGCGCATGCCGCCGCCAAGGTCGGCAGCGCGCTGCCCGCCGGCTGCGCGCGCGAGGACCATATCATCCTGACCGAGCGCGGGACGAGCTTCGGCTATCACGACCTGATCGTTGATATGCGCGGGTTGGGCGAGATGCGCGCGACGGGATTCCCTGTCCTGTTCGACGCCTCGCACTCGGCACAGCGGCCGAGCGGCGCGGGTGACCGGTCGGGCGGTGCGCGCGAATGGATTCCTTTGCTCGCGCGCGCGGCGGCGGCGGCGGGGATTTCGGGGCTGTTCATCGAAACGCATCCCGACCCGGACAACGCCTGGTCCGACAGCGCAACCGTGTGGCCGCTCGACCGGCTTGAGCGGTTGCTTGCCGATGTCGCCCGTATCCACGATCTGGTCCGTGAGGCCGGGATGACCCTGAGCGACGGGCTGAGCGGCGCACATGGCTAGCCTTGCGCGCGAGATGGCCGGGGAGCCGACCGTGCCGGCGAGCCGCGCGGAACCGATGCCGGATGCCGGGCCTTTTGCGGGTCGCCATTTCCTGTTCCTGCAGGGGCTTCCCGGCCCGTTCTTCCGGCGGCTGGGAGCGGCACTGCGCGATGAAGGCGCGGCCATTTCGCGGATCAACTTCAACGGCGGCGACATGCTCGACTGGTTCGGGCCGGGCGCGGTCAGCTATCGCGGGACACCCGCCGACTGGCCGGCTTGGCTCGACACATTCGTGGCCGACCACGGTGTCACGGACCTCATCGTGTTCGGCGACCTGCGTCCGATCCATCGCGCCGCGCGCGCGCTGGCCGACCGGCGCGGACTCGGCTTCGTGACGTTCGAGGAGGGGTATCTGCGCCCCAATCACGTGACGATGGAGCGCGGCGGGGTGAACGGCCATTCCTCCTTCCCGCGTTCGCTGCGCGCCGCAGAGATGATCGTCGCACGGGCTGGGCGGCTCGATGCGGAGGTCCCGGTCGAGAATGGATTCCGGCGGCGCGCAAGCCAGTCGGCGCTCTATTATGCCGCGACCCAGTGCGCCGCGTTGATCTTCGCGCATTACCGCACCCACCGCCATGCCTCACCGGTGCGCGAGGGCGCGGCGTGGTTGCGGCGTTATGTGCGGCGCTGGCGCGAGCGCCGGATGAGCCGCGACGCGCTGGCGGGACTGGCGGGGCGACCCTTCTTCCTGTTCCCGCTCCAGCTGGAGGGGGACGCACAGATTCGCGACCATTCGCCCTTCGGTTCGATGCGTGAGGCGGTGGATCGGGTGCTGGAGGCGTTTCGCGATGCGCCGGATGATGTCGCGCTGCTCGTCAAACAGCATCCGCTCGACCCCGATATCGATAACTGGCGCGGGTTCGTGACCGCGCGCGCGGACGCGCTGGACGTGGGCGGGCGCGTCGCGTTCGTCGAGCGCACCGACCTGATGCCGCTGCTCAAGGTTGCGCGCGGGGTGGTGACGGTGAACAGCAGCGTCGGGCCACTGGCGCTGGCGGCGGGCGTGCCGGTCAAGGTGCTGGGCACCGCGATCTACGATTTGCCCGGCGTCACGGCGGATCTTCCGCTCGACCGCTTCTGGCACGCACCGCCGCCGGTCGATGCCGAGGGATTCGCGCTATTCTGTCGTGCGCTGCGGGCGAAATGCCTGGTCAATGGCGGGTTTCATGGGAAGGCAGCGCTCGACCTGCTGGTGCGCAATTCGGTCGACCGGTTGCGCGGCCGGTGAATGCACCGGTCGCCCTTGGCCGCGATGCCGTCGCCGCACAGGTCGGACGGGGCATCACGCTCGATATCACCCGTCTGCTCACCCGCGTGCGCCACGCGACACCGACCGGGATCGACCGGGTCGAGCTGGCCTATGCGCGCGCGCTGCTGGCGATGCCGGGGCGCGATGTGCGGTTCGAAGCGTGGCTGCCGGGACTGGGTCGCATCGGCTATTCCCGGGCCGCGCTCGAACATCTGATTGCGGCGGTCGAACAGCGTTGGACAAGTGGCGCGGACCCCGGCGTCGGCGCGGTTGCCTCCGCCTGGTCCGGGATCCGCCCGCGGCCCCGTGCGATGTCGGGCGGCGTGCGCCTGATCGTGTCGCATCAGCATCTTGACCGGCTCGATCGGCGCGCGACGTATCGGGGCGAGCGGCTCTGCGTCTATCTCCATGACGCAATCCCTGCCGAATTCCCCGAATATGCCCGGCCGGGCGGAGCGGAGCGGCACCGGCGACGGCTGCGCAACGCGGCGCGCTTTGCCGATGCGATCCTGGTCAACTCATACGCTACCGCGCGCGCGATTCAGCCCTATCTGGCGGAGGCTGAGCGCAGCCCCGCGCTGCTGGTTGCTCCGCTGGGGATCGAGCCGCGCTTCGTCGCCGGCTCGCCGCCCGCCGCCGCACCGTATTTCCTGTGTCTCGGCACGATCGAGCCGCGCAAGAATCACCTGCTGCTGCTCCAGATCTGGCGCGCGATGGCGGAGCGGTCGCCGGGCACCACGCCAAAGCTGGTGCTGGCCGGGCGACGCGGGTGGGAGAATGAGAATGTCGTCGACCTG
>JBHYGP010000189.1:0-4441 GCA_051858935.1 Sphingomonas sp. | reverse complement strand
GGGGAGATGCTCAGGCGGCCATCGACGCCGCAGCGCGCCGTCATCAGCCCGGCATCGGGTGCACGCAGCGGCTCGGGAAATTCCAGCCCGTTGCGCATCCACGCGCCGCGATGCCGGTCCCGCGCGGACGATGCCACCGTCCAGTCGATCGGGTTGGAACATAGGACGCCAGCGCTGGCGGGCTTGCTCCCCTCTGCCCAGATCGACCAGCTGACGACGCAGCCGCTATCGGTCGCGGTCGCGCACGGGCGGACGCTGCGCCGCGCGTTGAACCAGTCGAGCGGGATCGCATGACCGGGCAGATAGGTGGCGACCATGCGCGCCGCGACCGGCTGGCCGTCGATCGCGCGCTCGATCAGCATCTGGCCGATCTGCGATCCCTGGCCATGACCCGCGAGGATGAACGGCCGGTCGCCGACCCGGCGACGAAATTCGGCAAAGGCGCGGGCGACATCCGAATAGGCGATCTCCAGCGCGGCATCGGATGCCGCTGCGGGGTTCATCTGGCGATAGCGCGGGGCATAGATTGCGCAGCAGCCGTTGAAGGCGCTCGCCTGATTGCGGATGGTCGTCTGCCCGACATCGCCATTGAACCACACGTCGCGCGGGTCGGCGTTCCACACCGGGCGGCGCAGCGGCACGGCGCTATGAATGAAGAAGACATCGGCTTCCGCGCGCAATTGGGGCGCCTCGGCCACTCCGTTCGGCGTCATGTCGCCATCGTCGCGCACCCATGGGAGCGATGCCCAGTTTGCCGCCCCGACATAATCGGGCGGGGGCGGGGTGGCTGAAGCATCGAACTGACCCACAGGCGGCTGGTTGGGCAGGCCCGTAGCCACCTGACCCGTCGCGATACCGCTCGCGAACGTCATTCCGACCGCGATCGCCCAAAATGAGGTGCTTTTCCGCGACATTCACGCTCCCGCTAACCAATTGGTGAGGCGCGACACCCTATAGCGCGGCGCGTGAGCGAAGCGAACCAGTCCCTTGAGCGCGGTGGGCGGCATTACGGCCTCGACTGGCTGCGCATTGCCGCGTTCGCACTGCTGATCGTCTACCATATCGGCATGGTGTTCGCGCCCTGGCCCTGGGTAATCCATACCGACTATAATTTGCCCGCACTGATTGCGCCGATGGCGTTACTGACGCCGTGGCGATTGCCGCTGCTGTTCGCCGTGTCGGGCTTTGCGTCGTGGCACCTGTTCAACAAGTCGCGCAGTCCGCGCGCCTTCGCCCATGCGCGCAACCTGCGCCTGCTGATCCCGCTCGCCTTCGGCATGGCGGTGCTGATCCCGGTCGAAATGTGGGTGCGGGTGGTCGAGGCGGGCTATCCGCACGGATATCTGCGCTTCTGGTCCACCGATTACTGGCGGATCGGGGATTATTGGGGGCGGACCTTCCCCAGCTGGGAGCATCTCTGGTTCGTCGTCTATCTCTGGGCATACACCATGGTCCTCGCGCTGCTGCTGTGGCGCGGGCAACGCCTCTACGATCTGCTGATCGACCATGTCGTGCCGTGGATGACGCATGGCTGGCGATTGCTCTGGGTGCCCGCTGCGCTGCTCGTCATGGCGCGGCTGGGATTGCAGTTCGTGGTCGAGGACGAACAGGGGCTGCTGCGCGACTGGGCCGGGCATGCCTATTATTTCCCGATCTTCCTCTTCGGCTTCGTGCTGGCGGGGTCGCCGGCATTGTGGCCGGCATTGCGCCGGGTCTGGCGCGCTGCACTGGCGGGCGCGGCGGTCAGCGGGATCATCGTCGTGTTGGTCGAAACCCGTTATCCGGGCGACGCGGTCCCGCCCCACGCGGTGATGGCGCTGGTTCGCGCGGCACAGGTTGCGATGGGCTGGACGATGACGCTCGCGCTGATCCAGCTCGCCGACCGCTTCTGGAATCGCGACCATCGCTGGCGGAGAACCGCGGCTGAGGCGGTGTTCCCCTTTTACCTGATCCATCAGCCCGCGATCGTGCTGATCGCCTGGCATAGCCTGCCGCTGCGTCTGTCTGCCGGGGTGCAGTTCCTGCTCCTGGTCGCCGGTACCGCCGCGACCTGCCTCGCATTCTATCTGGTGGGGCGAGAGATCGGCTGGCTCCGTCCGCTGATCGGACTGGGGCCCAAGCCGCCCCGCGCCACCCCGCAGATTTCGGCGCAAGCCGCCTGACAAGCGGTTCCACCGCCGCTATGGCGCGCGGGTGGAACGGCATTATGGCATGGACTGGCTGAGGATCGGGGCGTTCGGCCTCCTGATCTTCTATCATATCGGCATGGTCTTCGTGCCATGGGGCTATCATGTGAAGACCGCCGACCCGGCCGATTGGGTCACCGTGCCGATGCTGTTCACCAACCCCTGGCGCCTGACTCTGCTCTTCGTCGTGTCCGGCTATGCCAGCCGCGCGCTCTGGCTCAAGTCGCGCGGGGCGGGCCATTTCGTCGCCAATCGCAGCTGGCGGCTGATCGTCCCGTTGCTGTTCGGCGTCGCAGTGATCGTGCCGCCGCAAAGCTGGGTCGAACTGCGCACACAATGGCCCTATCCCTATGATTTCTGGACCTTCTGGACCCGGCATTATTGGTATTTCGGCGATTTCGGTCCGATCATCCTGCCGACCTGGAACCATCTGTGGTTCGTCGGCTATCTGTACCTCTACACGCTTGGCCTGGTACTGGTCGCGAGCCTGCCCGGCGGTGCCACGGCCCAGCGGATCTTCGACCAGTTGTTCGCAGGCACACGCGTGCTGTGGCTGCCCACAGCATATCTGCTGATGACCCAGGTCGTGGTGTTCCAACGGTGGAGCGACAGCCATGACGTGATCAATGACGGCGTCGCGCATCTCGCTTACTTCCCCGCCTTCCTGTTCGGCTTCGCGCTTGCGGGCTCGGAGCCGGTGATGCGCTGGATCGCGCGACTGTGGAAACCGGCGCTGGCGATCGGGCTCGCGGGATATGCCATGACCGCAGCGATCGACATCGCCTATCCTGGCCTTACCCCCTGGCTGGCGAGCCGGATCATGCTCGCCGCGCGCTATATTCAGGCGTGGATGATGATCGCGGCGCTGATCGGGATCGCCGAGGTGTATCTCAACCGCGACCATCGCTGGCGGCCGATGCTGGCCGAAGCGGTGTTCCCCTTCTACCTGATCCATCAGACGATCATCGTCGTCGCGATGTATTGGCTGCTCAAATTGTCGCTGCCCGCTGCGGTGGAGTTCGTCATTCTGGTGCCGGTCACCGCGCTGGGCTGCTGGCTCTTCTACCGCTATGGGCGCGAGGTGCCGGTGTTGAGACCGCTGATCGGGCTGCGCTATGCGCGCCGCGACCGGCCGCCACCGGCGCAACCCGCCACCACCCCGGAGGTCGCATGAACCGCCTTGTCCTGTTGATCGGAGCCCTGATGATGTCCGCCCCTGCAACTGCCCACGACACGACCGCGCCCAAGCCCGACTGGACGCTCGTCATCCATGGCGGTGCCGGCGTGCTTGAGCGCGACAAGATGACGCCGGAGCGTGAGGCGGCAGCGCGCAAGGGGCTGGACGCCGCGCTGGAGGCGGGGTCGAAGGTGCTGGCAGGCGGCGGAACCGCACTCGACGCGGTCGAAGCGGCGGTCAAGGTGCTGGAGGATGATCCGCACTTCAACGCCGGGCGCGGCGCGGTATTCACCTATGAAGGCGCCAACGAACTCGACGCCGCGATCATGGACGGCGCCGACCGCCGCGCGGGCGCGGTCGCGGGGGTCACCCGCACCAAGAACCCGATTACCCTCGCGCGCAAGGTGATGGAGGACAGCCCGCACGTCATGCTCGCCGGCAAGGGCGCGGATATCTTCAGCGCCGAAAAGGGGCTGGAGCAGGTCGGCCCCGAATGGTTCGCCACCGACGAACGCCGCCAACAGCTTGAGAAAATGAAGGCGCGCAAGACCAGCTGGTTCGACGTCGACATGAAATACGGCACGGTTGGCGCGGTGGCGCGGGACAAGGCGGGCAACGTCGCCGCCGCGACCTCGACCGGCGGCGTCACCGGCAAGCGCTGGGGCCGCGTCGGCGATTCGCCGCTGATCGGTGCCGGCACCTATGCCGACAACCGCGCCTGCGCCGTCTCGGCAACCGGGGCAGGGGAGTTCTTTATCAGAGTTGGTGTGGCGCACGAGATTTGCGCCGACATGCGCAGGGCGCGGGTTTCACAACATGTAGAATGTCCAGGCGAGAGCGGCGAGCTGGCGTTCTGTTGGGAGCGTCAACCAGTCGCCTTGCAGACGGCATCGAATATCGCGACGAGGGTGATGGACGAGGTGAAGGACCTTGGCGGCTCGGGCGGGGTGATCTTCGTCACGCCCGAAGGTGCAGGAGGATGGAGCTTCAACACCCCAGGCATGTATCGCGGCAAGATGTCGGCGGGCGGCGCAAAGACCGTCGCGATCTATGGGGATGAGAATTGATATCCGTCACC
>JBHYGP010000188.1:0-4444 GCA_051858935.1 Sphingomonas sp. | reverse complement strand
GAGTTGCCGGTGCCCTTGAACTCTTCGAAGATCACTTCGTCCATGCGGCTACCGGTATCGATCAGCGCGGTAGCGATGATCGAGAGCGAGCCGCCCTCTTCGATATTGCGCGCGGCGCCGAAGAAGCGCTTGGGACGCTGCAGCGCGTTGGCGTCGACACCGCCGGTCAGCACCTTGCCCGAACTGGGCACGACGGTGTTGTAGGCGCGGCCGAGGCGGGTGATCGAGTCGAGCAGGATGACGACATCCTTCTTGTGCTCGACCAGGCGCTTGGCCTTTTCGATCACCATTTCGGCGACCGCGACGTGGCGCGTGGCGGGTTCGTCGAAGGTGGAGCTGACCACCTCACCCTTCACGCTGCGCTGCATGTCGGTGACTTCCTCCGGCCGCTCGTCGATCAGCAGGACGAGCAGGAAGATTTCGGGATGGTTGTCGGTGATCGCCTTGGCGATGTTCTGCAGCATCACCGTCTTGCCGACGCGGGGCGGGGCGACGATCAGCGTGCGCTGGCCCTTGCCCTGTGGCGAGACGATGTCGATGACGCGCGCCGACTTGTCCTTTTGCGTCGGATCGGCGGGGTCGAGCGTCAGCTTGCTGTCGGGATAGAGCGGCGTAAGGTTGTCGAAATTGACGCGATGACGCACCACGTCGGGATCATCGAAATTGACGCTGACCAGCTTGGTCAGGGCGAAATAGCGCTCGCCATCCTTGGGGGCGCGGATCTCGCCTTCGACGGTATCGCCGGTGCGCAGCCCGAATTTGCGGACCTGGTTGGGCGAGACATAGATGTCGTCGGGGCCGGCGAGATAGTTGGACTGCGGGCTGCGCAGGAAGCCGAAGCCGTCCTGGAGCACCTCGATCGTGCCCTCACCCATGATCAGCTCGCCATTCTCGGCCTGAGCTTTCAGGATCGCGAACATCAGATCCTGCTTGCGCAGCGTGGACGCGCTCTCGACGCCGAGTTCCTCGGCCATCGTCACCAGTTCGGCGGGCGCGGTTTTCTTCAAATCTTTTAAGTGCATGGGGGAAGTCCGTCTGGCGATCGCTGAGGGTTTTCGGGCGTTTGGACGCGCGGGAGGCGATGGCTTGAGGAAAAAAGGAGGGACGCCGGGCCGCCGCCAGGACGGCGACGCGACGGTAGCGGATTAGGTTTCGCCCTCTGGCAAGTCAACCCGTCAGACTGACAGACTGACAGAAACACACGGGTTTGCGCCGAATGGGACGGGTTTGCGGCCGGTTCAGGCCCGGAACGCGACGGGATGACAACACCAACGCGACACATGGACGACATCGAGTCACCACCGGCGAGACAGTGACGCGACACCAACCGACCGCTTCGCGACTGGGACGCGACGGCTTTGCGTCAACATGACACCATCGACGCGCCATCGGACGACAGGGTTCAACCGTTCAAAGAGCGGCATCCGGGGATGCGCCCTGAGGACAACAAATAAAATCCAACATTACAAGTATGTTGGAACGGATTAGAACGGACGCACCACCGCGAGGATGACGATCAGCGCGACGAAGATTGCCGGGACCTCATTGGCGAGGCGCAGCTGCTTGCTGGTCAGTGACCCCTGCCCTGCTGCCAGCTTTTTCGAATAGCCGACCGCCCAGCCATGATAGCCCGAGAGCAACACGACCAGCAGCAGCTTGGCGTGGAGCCAGCCGAGACCCGCGCCGCCTTCGAGCAGGCCGAGATTGACCGAGAGCGCGAGACCCAATGCCCAGACGATCACCAGCGACGGGGTGAGGATGACGCGGCGCAATTTGGCTTCGCGTTCGGCCCATGCCTTGGCCTGCACCGGGTCGCCGAGTGCCTCCTGATGGTGGACCAGATAGCGCGGCAGGATGAACAGGCCGGCCATCCAGAAGATCACGAAGATGACGTGCGCGGCCTTCACCCACAGCCAGGCGAAGCTCAGAAATCCGGTCATGCTGCTGCTGTCCCCCGAACGATCGCGATCAGCTGTTCGACATGGGCGATCGGCGTGTCCTGCTGGATGCCGTGCCCGAGATTGAAGATATGGGGGCGGTCGCGCAGGGCATCAACCACGCGCGTCGCGGCAGCCCGCAATTCATCGCCGCCGGCGATCAGCGCGAGCGGGTCGAGATTGCCCTGAACCGGCATGCCGGCGGGGAGTTCGCGATGCGCCCAGACGGGATCGACGGTTTCATCAAGGCCGATCGCATCGACCCCGGTTTCACGGGCATAGGCGGCGAGCTTGCCGCCGGCGCCCTTGGGGAAGCCGATGATCTTGGCGTGCGGGCAGCGTGAGCGCAGCCCCGCGACGATCGCGGCGTTGGGGGCGATCACCCAGCGTTCGAATTGCGCAGGGCTAAGCGACCCGGCCCAGCTGTCGAACAGCTGCACCGCCTCGACCCCCGCCTCGATCTGTTTGGCGAGATAGTCGATCGACATGGCGACGATTGCGTCGATGATCGCCTGAAACGCCGCCGGATCGGCATAGGCCATGCGGCGCGTCTCGCTCTGGTCGCGACTCCCCTGCCCCGCGACCATGTACGTCGCGTTGGTCCAGGGACTTCCTGCAAAGCCCAGAAACGTCACCTCAGGCGGTAAAGCGGCGGCGACGCGGGTCACGGTGCCATAGACCGGGTCGAGGCGCTGTGGGACCGCTGTGAGGCTTTCCAGGGCATGATCGACCAGCTTGGGGGCAAGGCGTGGGCCTTCGCCGGCTTCGAACCACAGATCTTGGCCGAGTGCATGGGGCACGACGAGGATGTCGGAGAACAGGATGGCGCCGTCGAAGCCGAAGCGGCGGATCGGCTGAAGCGTAACCTCGGCCGCGGCGTCGCTGTCGTTGACCAGCTCGAGGAAGCCGCCCTTCTCGGCTCGGAGTGCGCGATATTCGGGGAGATAGCGGCCTGCCTGACGCATGAGCCACATGGGGGGCGCATCGACGCGTTCGCCTGACAGCACGCGGAGTAGATTTTTGGGAGTCACCGGACCGCTCGTCTCTCAACAAAAGAAAGAAATAAGAATCTAATAGGCTGTAGATGTTAGTTGGCGCGTGGATGCTGGGGCTTAGGCGTTCGTCCCCATTCTGCCAACAGATTGACGGCGGAGAGTCGCCGGATTCCGCCGCGATTCGATTCATCCGTCCACATTATTCACAGGCTGTTTGCGGGATCGCGACGTTGTGGAGCCGGTTGTGGACGAATGACCCGGAGCGTTGATGGACTCCGCCGCTTGGCGGGTCCGGCGCGTTGCGCTAGCGATTTCCCCCATGTTTTCCACAGAACTGTCCAGACGGGGGTTTTTCCTCCCCTCCCCCACCCGGGAGGGGTCGGGGGAGGGCCTGTCCAATCAGGCCGCACTCCGGGAGGACAGGCCCTCCCCTAGCCCCTCCCGCAAGCGGGAGGGGAACGCATGAAACTGCACCTGCATCTCCTCTCCGATTCCACCGGCGAGACGCTGGAGAATATCGCCAAGGCGGCGCTCGCGCAGTTCGACGATGTTGAGGTGCTGCGCCATTTCTGGCCGATGGTGCGCAGCGAAACGCATCTCGAGCGGATCCTGGCGGAGATCGCGCAGAATCCGGGGCTGGTGATTTTCACGCTGGTGAACCCGGAGATCCGCCGCCAGCTGGAGACACGGTGCCGGGCGATCGGGCTGCCCGCAGTCGCGCCGCTCGATCCGGTCAATCATGCGCTGTCCAATCTGCTGGGGCAGGAGATGAAGGCGCGGCCGGGGCGGCAGCATATGCTCGACGCCGCCTATTTCGCGCGGGTCGACGCGATCCAGTTCACCATCGCGCATGACGATGGCGTCAATTGGGAGAATTGGGAGGAGGCCGACATCGTGCTCGCCGGGGTGTCGCGCACGTCTAAGACGCCGACGTCGATCTACCTGGCCAATCGCGGGCTCAAGGTCGCCAACATCCCGATCGTGCCGCAATCGCCCCCGCCGGACCTGTTGTATCGCCTCAAGAATCCGATGGTGGTCGGACTGACCACCAGTCCCGAGCGGCTGATCCAGGTGCGGCGCAACCGTTTGCTCGCGCTCAACCAGCAGGATGAGACGAGCTATATCGAGCAGGAAGCGGTGCAGAAGGAGGTCGCCTATGCCCGGCGGATGTTCGCCGACAATGGCTGGCCGGTGATCGACGTGACGCGGCGATCGATCGAGGAAACGGCGGCGGCGATCATCACCATGTCGAATGAGCGTGCGACTGCGGCGGCGCGGCCATGATCGTGCTGGCATCGACCAGCGCGTCGCGTCGCGCGATGCTGACCGCTGCGGGCGTGGCGCATGAGGCATTGCCGGCATTGGTCGACGAGGAGGCGGTCAAGGCGGGGTTGGGAGAAGTCGCGCCGCGCGACTTGGCCGATGCGCTGGCGGAGATGAAGGCGATCAAGGTCAGCCAGCGGGTGCCGGGGACATTGGTGCTGGGCGGAGACTCGGTCGTCGCGATCGAGG
>JBHYGP010000187.1:0-4444 GCA_051858935.1 Sphingomonas sp. | reverse complement strand
TCTTCCTGAAGTCGGGATGCGCGCGGCTGAGGAAAATCTGCGGCCCGCGCGTCTCGCGCACGACCTTCAGGATCAGGCTGCGGACGCGGTCGCCGACGCGCACCACTTCGCGCGGGATCTGCGCGTCGCGGCGGATCACGCCCTCGGCGCGGCCCAGGTCGACCACGACATGGCCGAACTCGACGCGCTTGACGACGCCGGTGATGATCTCGCCCTGGCGGTCCTTGAACTCTTCAAACTGACGCTCTCGCTCGGCGTCGCGGACCTTCTGGAAGATGATCTGCTTGGACGCCTGCGCCTGGATGCGACCGAATTCGATCGGCGGCAGCGGATCGACGATGAAGTCGCCAACCTTGGCGTCCTTCTGAATCTTCTGCGCGCCCTTGAGGTCGACCTGCTTGAAATAGTCGTCGACCGCCTCGACCACCTCGACGACGCGCCACAGGCGCAGGTCGCCGGTGACGGGATCGAGCTTTGCGCGGATGTCGTTCTCGACGCCATAGCGGTTCTTGGCGGCACGCTCGATCGCGTCTTCCATCGCCTCGATGACGATCGCCTTGTCGATCATCTTCTCGGTCGCCACCGAATTGGCGATGGCGATCAGCTCGGCCTTGTTGGCGGAAATGGCGGTGGCCATCAGTCCTGTTCCTCTGCTTCGAATTCGTCCGCGCCCTCGGCGGGCGCTTCAATAATCTCGTCGGCTCCCGCCGCCGAAAGGGGTTTGGTTGCGGCAATCAGCCGGTTGGTGATGACCAGCTTCGCGTCCTCGATGGTCGCGAAGGCGATGTTGTGGGTCAGCCCGTGCCCGTCGGTGATCGCGATTCGGTCGCCCTCCACCCCGGCCAGGTCGCCCTTAAACTGTTTGCGCCCGTCGATCTTCTCGGCGAGCGTGATGCGGGCCTCATGCCCCGTCCAGTCGGCAAAGTCCTTCAGACGAGTCAGCGGCCGGTCGATTCCGGGCGAGCTGACCTCCAGCCGATAGGCTTCGGGGATCGGATCGCGACCCGCTTCCTCAAGTTCGTCGAGGCGATCGGAGATGCGGCGCGACAGGTCGGCGCAATCGTCGATATTGAGCTGGCGCGTGTCGGGCCGCTCGGCCATCACCTGCAGCGTGCGGTCGCCCTCGCCCCCGAACAGCTTGACGCGCACCAGATCGAAGCCGAGAGCACGCGCCTCGGGCTCGATGATTGCGGTCAGGACAGCCAGGTCGGCCAAGCTCAAAAACTCCAGATACGTCGGAAACACCCCATCGCCGCCGGACCCGGTGGGGCCGACCTCGCCAAGGTTTCCAATGTCGAGAACAGCGCCTCTATAGGCCCCCGCCGCGCAAACGGCAAGGATTTCGAGTCAGGGCTGCAGGGTCTTTGCGGAATCGCGTCGCCATGCAACATCCACCCGACCCGCGCGTTGCGCGATTTGTCATGGAGAGTCCGATGCGCCTGTTGCCGATCGCCGCCGTTTCGCTAACCCTGATCGCGTGCACCGGCGCGCAACCGGGGAACGGTCAGGAAGTGGCGGGCGCCGCCACCGGCCTCCCCTTCACCGTCACCCCGGTCGCCGATTTCGACGCGCCCTGGGCGATGACTTTCCTGCCCGATGGGCGGATGCTGGTGACCGAGAAGGTCGGCAAGCTGATCCTGCTCAGCGCCGACGGCAAGACCAAGACCGAAGTGAGCGGCGTTCCGGCGGTCGACAGCGCCGGGCAGGGCGCGTTCAAGGACATCGTGCTCGCCCCCGATTACGCGACGAGCAAGCGCGTCTATTTCAGCTTTTCCGAAGCCGGAGCTGGCGGCAAGGGCGTCGTCCTCGCGCGCGCAGTGCTGGCCGATGGCGCCGCCCCCGCGCTGACCAATGTCGAGCGACTGTTTCAGGCGAGCCCGTATGTCGAGGGCAGCGGCCATTATTCGGGCCGCATCGCCTTTGCTCCCGATGGCCGCCACCTGTTCTTCACCAATGGTGAGCGCCAGAAGTTCGACCCGGCACAGGATCCCAAATCGACGCTCGGCAAGATGCTGCGCCTGACCCATGACGGAAAGCCCGCGGGCGATGCCGGCCTTGCCGCGCGCGGGTTCCACCCTGCGGTCTGGTCCTATGGCCATCGCAACCTGCTCGGCATCGCGTTCGACGCCGATGGCAATCTGTGGGAACAGGAAATGGGGCCGAAGGGCGGGGACGAGGTCAATCTGATCCTGCCCGGCCGCAACTATGGCTATCCGTTCGTCTCCGACGGCGATCACTATGACGGCCGCGACATCCCCGATCACAGCACGCGCCCGGAGTTCGAAGCGCCCAAGGTCTCGTGGAATCCGGCGATCTCGCCCGGCGGGCTGATCGTCTATTCGGGCAAGATGTTTCCGCAATGGAAGGGCGATCTGTTCATCGGCGGCCTGTCGAGCCAGGCTTTGGTCCGCGTCGATGTACGGGGCACCAACGCGGCCAAGGGCGACCAATGGCCGATGGGTGCGCGCATCCGCGAGGTCGAGGAAGGCCCCGATGGCGCGATCTGGCTGCTCGAAGATGGCGGGCGCGGATCGGAGGGGCGACTGCTCAAGCTGACCCGAAAATAACTCTTACCCGATCAGGAAATTCATCCGGGCCGCCGCCACCGGGCGGTCCGGGTCATCCTGCCACGCAAATGCCTCGACATTGGCGACGCGGTTGCCGAGACGGCTTACCTTGCCTTGTGCGCGGGTCGGCTTTTCGCGCCCGCCACGCATGAAATCGACCGTGACATTGACCGGCTTGATCCGCGCGCCCGCACGATCCTCCGCCGCCAGCGCGTGACGCAGCGCCGCAACCGCCGCCATTTCGAGCAGGCCCGACAGCGCGCCGCCGTGGACGAATCCGGGACGCCCCAGCACCCCGCTGCCAAACGGCATGTCGAGGATCGGCGGGCCATCGCCGCGTTCGATCGTGATGCCGAGCAATTCGGCATAGGGCGGCAGCGCAAAGCTCATGCCGCGCCCTCCATGAACATGAAGGTGCCTGCGACATGTGCGACCGGATCGTCGGGGTCGCCGTCATGCGCCACGCCGCGCACAAAGCCGACCGACCGCGTCACGCGATAGCATTCGCCCCGCCCGATCACCTCGCGCCCGGCGACCGCCGGCCGCAGATAATCGACGCGCAGGTCGAGCGTCGCGTGCGGCAGGAACCCGCCGCGCTTCATCCACACCGCAACGCTCGTCGCCATATCGAGCAGGGTAATGATCGGCCCCGATGCCAGCACCCCGCGCTCGACATCGCCGATCAGCTTCGGGTCGAACGGCAAAGCCAGCTCGCACCAGTCGGGGCCATGCGCGCGATAGCGGATGCCCAGCGCGTCGCCATGCCCGCCGACACGCGCGGTGAAGAAGCGTTGGGGGTCGAAGGGGATCGGTGCCGAAGCCATGGAAATCGCGCTAGCGAGGGTACGCGTGCGCCGCAACCCGGGGAACCCCGCAAGATAAAGCCGAATTAACTCAGCCGTCGACGCGCCCCGGCCTAGCCTGCCCCATGCCACCAAAGGGGAGACCGATCATGTTGACGCTCGCACTTTCCGACATCGCCACGCTCGCCACCGACGTCGCAATGCACGGCGCGATCCGCGCTTCCGAGATCGCCGGGGACGAGATTTTCGAGATGATGGTGGCGGTCGTCATCATCGTGTACGACACCTGAGCGTGATCGCGCCCGATCCGGCACGGTCCGACGCGCGCGCCCGATCAGCCTTCGCCAACGCCAGCTTCGCCGACGCGGTGCGACGCGACCTCGCGCCGCGCTTCGCAGAACTCGAGGATTCGGACGCAATCCTCACACAGGCGCGCGCGCTGCTCGCCGACAGCGTGTGGATCGCCGGCCTGATCGCGCCGCTGATCGACGCCCTGCGTGTCGATCCGTGGTTCGATCCCGCACTACGCTTCACCCGCGACGGATTGCGCACTTCGGTCGTCCTTGCCGACCTGCCCGAAGTGACGCTGACCGCCAGCGTCACGTCGGCCCAAAGGCTCACGCAGCTCGCGCTTCCGGCGACGGTGGTGCTGTCCGGTCGCCGCGCGCTCACACTTCATGTGCGCGGCGGAAACGCGCAGGTGCGGCGGTGGCAGCTCGCGGGAACAGCGCCGCGCCGCTGCGCCGAGCGTGAGCGCCGAACGCTGCACGATGGCGATCTGATCGAACTCGACGGGCGGCGCGAGGGGCGACTGATCGTCGCCGCCGGTCGCGACGTGGTGACGGTCACCGCCACCGCCAAGCCGGGGGCAGAGCCGCTGATGCACGAATTTTCGACCGTGGATGGCCGCCATGTCCGCAGCGCCACCGCCGACGACCGCGCCTCGCGCGCCGAACTGCTGCTCGCGCTGCTGCGCGCCAGCGGGCGTAGCGATGCCAGCGACAGGTTCGACGCGATCAGCCGCGACCCCGCCTTTCACCTGCGCTGGGCGGCGATGCGCGAATGGCTGATGCT
>JBHYGP010000186.1:985-4463 GCA_051858935.1 Sphingomonas sp. | reverse complement strand
GCGCGTTCCTTCACCCCCGACCTGACAGCCGCCATCACACCCCCGCAACCCCGCTCCCCCCAAACCCCCCCTGCACCGCGTCCCCACCCGCCGCCATCCCCTCGCGCGCAGCCTCCCCCCGCACCAGCACCAAAGTCCGCCGCAGATCGAACCCGATCAGCGCCGGATTGGCGACCCCCGGATGCCGATGCGACGCCGGCACCACCGTCGCGCCCAGCCCCGCCGCGACCATCGCCAGCGCGCGGTCGTCATTGGGCGTGCGCAGCGCAAAGCTCGGCCGGATGCCGCGCCGGGTGAAGTATCGGCTCGTCTCCGGCAGCGCTTCGCAACTGCGCCGCACGATCATCGTCTCGCCCGCCAGCGCCTCGCCCGGCAGCGCCGCTTCCCCGGCCAGCCGATGCCCGACGGGCAGCGCCAGCAGATAGGGTTCGCTGCGCAACGCCTCGCCATCGCCAACTGCATCGCCCTGCACTGCAGTCAGCGCCAGATCGACCCGCCCGCGCGCGAGTTGCTGCGCCAGCACCGTCGCGTTCCCCTCGACCAGCTCGACCGCCAGCCCCGGCGCATCGGCGGCAATCCGCGCGACCAACGCCGCCAGCTCGCCACTCGCAATCGTCGTCAGCACCCCCAGCCGCAGGGTCGCGGGCTGCGCGATCCCGCCCACCGCCGCTGCCGCCAGGTTGAACTCGCGCTCGATCCGCCGCGCATGGACCGCGAATTGCGACCCCGCCTCGGTCAGCTCGATCCGCTGGCTCGACCGGCGCAGCAGCTTCGCGCCGACCTCGCGCTCCAGCTTGGCGATCCCCGCCGACAGCGTGGGTTGCGACACCGCCATCTGCGCGGCGGCGGCGGTGAACGTCCCGCTATCGATGACGGCGAGGAAATAGCGCAGCAAATAGCGTTCGATCATAGACACCGTCTATGCTGTCCCGCGCCGCCTTTCAATTTCCCGCAGCGCGCATCGGGCGCTAGGATGCCGCAAAATATCTTCAGGAGAGCGCCATGAGCCTGCCCCAGATGGATTTCGCGCTGGGCGAAACCGCGGACATGATCCGTGAGACCACCGAACGCTTCTCGCGCGAACAGATCGCGCCGCTGGCCGCCAGGATCGACGCCGACGACTGGTTCCCGCGCGACGAACTCTGGGCGCCGATGGGCGAACTCGGCCTGCACGGCATCACCATCGCGGAGGAGGACGGCGGGCTCGGCCTCGGCTATCTCGAACATGTCATCGCGTGTGAGGAAGTCTCGCGCGCCTCGGCCTCGATCGGCCTGTCCTACGGCGCGCACTCCAACCTGTGCGTCAACCAGATCGGCCGCTGGGCGAACGCCGAGCAAAAGGCGAAATACCTGCCCAAGCTGATCAGCGGCGAACATGTCGGCAGCCTCGCCATGTCCGAAGCCGGCGCGGGCAGCGACGTTGTCAGCATGAAGCTACGCGCCGAGCACAAGGGCGACCGCTACGTCCTCAACGGCACCAAATTCTGGATCACCAACGCCGCCTATGCCGACACGCTGGTCGTCTATGCCAAGACTGGAGAAGGGTCGCGCGGCATCACCACCTTCATCATCGAGCGCGGCATGAAGGGCTTCGAGATCGGGCAGAAGATCGACAAGATGGGGATGCGCGGATCGCCCACCGCCGAACTCGTCTTCACCGATTGCGAAGTGCCGGAAGAAAACGTCATGGGCCCGCTCAACGGCGGCGTCGGCGTACTGATGAGCGGCCTCGACTACGAACGCACCGTGCTGGCCGGCATCCAGCTCGGCATCATGCAGGCGTGCCTCGACGTCGTCCTGCCCTATCTGCGCGAACGCCAGCAGTTCGGCCAGGCGATTGGCAGCTTCCAGCTGATGCAGGCCAAGGTCGCCGACATGTATGTCGCGCTCAATTCCGCCCGCGCCTATGTCTATGCCGTCGCCAAGGCATGCGACGCGGGCAAGACCACCCGCTTCGACGCCGCCGGCGCGATCCTGCTCGCCTCCGAAAACGCCTTCAAGGTCGCGGGTGAGGCGGTGCAGGCGCTGGGCGGCGCGGGCTACACCAAGGACTGGCCGGTCGAACGCTTCCTGCGCGACGCCAAGCTGCTGGACATCGGCGCGGGGACGAATGAAATTCGCCGCATGTTGATCGGACGGGAGCTTGTGGGAGCCGTATGACTGAAATCGCCGCACCATCGGATGAGGTAAGCCGCCGCCAGCGCGGTTTCCTGGGCTTTGTCGAGCGGGCGGGCAATTTGCTGCCCGAACCGACGATGATCTTCGTCTACATCATCATCGCATTGATGGCGGTCAGCGCGATCGGCGATTGGGCCGGATGGTCGGCATCGCTCAACTATACCGGTGAAAAGCCCCCCACCGGTGCGACGCTGGAAAATGGCGTCCTCACCTACACCGCTTCCAGCCTCTTCTCCGAAGCCAATATCGGCCGCCTGCTGATCGACATGCCGCGCACGATGAGCGGTTTTGCGCCACTTGGCCTGATCCTCGTGATCATGCTCGGCGCGGCGGTGGCGGAGCGGTCGGGCATGTTCTCCGCCCTCATCCGCGCCAGCCTCGCCAATGCGCCGCGCGCGATCCTGACGCCGATCGTCGCGATCATCGGCATGGTGTCGCACCACGCCTCCGACGCCGCCTATGTCGTGTTCATCCCGCTCGCCGCGATCGTCTATGCCGCAGCCGGGCGCCACCCCGTCGCAGGGCTAGCCGCCGCCTTCGCCGCCGTGTCGGGCGGCTATGCCGGCAACATCACACCGGGCCAGATCGACGTGCTGCTGTTCGGCTTTACGCAGGAAGCCGCGCGGATCGTCGAGCCGGGCTGGACAATGAACCCGGTCGGCAACTGGTGGTTCATCCTGTCGATCGTCATCGTCTTCACCCCCGCAGTGTGGTTCATCACCGACAAGGTGGTCGAACCGCGCTTGGGCAAATGGGGCGGCGGCGCGGATGCGGAGATCGAGGCCGAACTCGAGCGATCCGAACTGACCGCCAATGAGCGCCGCGGCCTGCGCCGCACCGGCCTCGCCGCGCTCGCCGTCGTCGCGCTCTACGCGATTCTCTGTTTCGCGCCGGGCTATACCCCGCTGATCAACGAGGCGGCGGAAGGCACCGCGCAGCTTCAGCCCTTTTACGGCGCGCTGATCGCCGGCTTTTTCCTGATGTTCGTCAGCTGCGGCATCGCCTTTGGCACCGCGACCGGATCGATCAAGTCCGCCGACGACGTCACCCGCATGATGCGCGAAGGCATCGCCAGCCTCGCGCCGTACATCGTGTTCGTGTTCTTCGCCGCGCATTTCGTGGCGATGTTCAACTGGTCCAATGTCGGCCCGATCATCGCGATCAACGGGGCCGAGGCGCTCCAGACCTTCGCGCTCCCCGCGCCGATCCTGCTGGTCAGCGTGCTGCTGCTGTCGTCCTTCCTCGACCTGTTCATCGGTTCGGCCAGCGCCAAGTGGAGCGCGCTCGCCCCGGTCGTCGT
>JBHYGP010000186.1:0-975 GCA_051858935.1 Sphingomonas sp. | reverse complement strand
GCCGATGTTCATGCTGCTCGGCATCAGCCCGGAAATGACCACCGCCGCGTACCGCATGGGTGACAGCTACACCAACATCATGACCCCGCTGATGAGCTATTTCCCGCTGATCCTCGCCTTTGCGCGCCGCTGGGACGGGTCGTTCGGCGTCGGCTCGCTGCTCGCGCTCATGCTGCCCTATGCGCTCACTTTCATGACGCTCGGCATCTCGATGGTCATCGCCTGGGTCGCGCTCGATCTGCCGCTTGGGCCGGGGGCAGGGGTGTTCTATGCCCCGCCCACAGGTGGAGGCGCGTGATCGCCGCCACCGATCCGCTGCTCGACCTCGGGACCGAATTGTTCGAGGAGCTGTACCGCCCGCTCGACAGCGGCCGCTGGACGCTGCTGCCCCCGGCAATGGTGCTGACGCGCGGCTATTGGAGCCCGCCCTCGCTGGTAAACAATGTCCGCGCGCTCACCCGCGACGGCGACACCTGGATGTCGATCACGCCGCTTGAGATCGAGAGCCAGGCGATCGGCGTCCACTATGCCAGCGGCCATGTCGCGATCTTTGGCCTCGGCATGGGCTGGGTCGCGGCGGTCACCGCATTGCGCGACAGCGTGACGCAGGTCACGGTGGTCGAGCGCGACCCCGACGTGATTGCGCTCCACGGCGACCTCGACCTGTTCGCCCGCCTGCCGGGCGGGGCAGGGGACAAGATCCGCATCGTTGAGCGCGACGCGCTCGCCTGGCGCCCCGACGCCCCGGTCGACCTGCTGATGCCCGATATCTGGCTGTGGCTGGTCAGCGACGGCCGGGTGGACGAGGTCCGCCAGATGCAGGCCAATGTCGCCGCCAGCAAAGTCTATTTCTGGGGGCAAGAGCTGGAAATCGCCCGCCACGCCCGCGCCTCCGGCGTCGAGCTCGACACCGCTGGCGTGGACAAGGTGATCGAGAGCTTCGGCCTCCCGCGCGTCGGCAACGACATGCCCGAC
>JBHYGP010000185.1:0-4464 GCA_051858935.1 Sphingomonas sp. | reverse complement strand
TATTCGGATTCGAACAAGGACGGTGGCTACCTCACCTCGACCTGGGGACTGAGCAAGGGATCGACCGCGCTGCGTCCGGTGTTCGAGGAGGCGGGGATCGGCATGCAGCTGTTCCACGGTCGCGGCGGCGCGGTCGGGCGCGGCGGCGGATCGTCCTTCGCAGCGATCCAGGCGCAGCCGCCCGGCACCGTGCAGGGCCGCATCCGCATCACCGAACAGGGCGAGGTGATCGCGGCGAAATACGGCACGCGGGAAAGCGCGCAGACCAATCTCGAGGCGATGGCGTCGGCAACGTTGCTGGCCAGCCTGGAGCCGCAACGCCTGTCGGACGCCGATGCCGCCCGGTTCGAAGGCGCAATGGAACAGCTGTCGACCACCGCGTTCAAGGCGTATCGCGACCTCGTCTATGGCACCGACGGCTTCACCACCTTCTTTCGCCAGCTGACCCCGATCGCCGAGATCGCCGGCCTCAAGATTGGCAGCCGTCCGGCCAGCCGCAAGAAGAGCGACGCGATCGAGGATCTGCGCGCGATCCCCTGGGTGTTCAGCTGGGCGCAGGCGCGGGTGATGCTGCCGGGCTGGTACGGCGTCGGCCAGGCGCTCGCCGCGTTCCCCGATCGCGGGTTGCTGCGCGAAATGGCGGCGGGCTGGCCGCTGTTCGCCTCGACGCTGGCGAATATGGAAATGGTCCTCGCCAAGTCCGACATGGATATCGCCGGGCATTATGCCGCGCTGGTCGAGGATCGTGCGCTGGCCGACAGCATTTTCGGCCGCATCCGAGAGGATTGGCAGCGCACCCACGACCAGTTGCTCGAAGTGACCCGCCAGACGCGGCTGCTGGAGAAGCACCCGGCACTCGAAACCTCGATCAAGCTGCGCCTGCCCTATATCGAGCCGCTCAACCTGCTCCAGGTCGAGCTGCTCAAGCGCCACCGCGCGGGCGAGACCGATCCCAAGATCGAACAGGGCATATTGCTGTCGATCAACGCAATCGCGACCGCTCTGCGTAACAGCGGCTGAGGAGCCTCAGCTCAGGAGTCCGCAGCCTTCGCGGCGAATTCCCGCGCGGAAACGTTCATCCGCAGCACGCCCCAGCTGTCCATGCCGATCGACTTGAGCGGAACCTTGGTCGTGCCTTTTGCGTGGCGGATCACGGCACTGTCTGCATCGACCGCATCGATCTTGCCGATGCGATAGCCCTTGCGGTCGAGCACGACCTGATCTGCGACGACGCGTTCGACGGGTGCGGTTCCAGGGCGAAAGCGCGGGGAGGTTGAGGTCAACGGCGTCGCCGAATGCACCGGCATGCCGTACATCTCAGGGGTAGCGTTGCCGGTATGGGTCGGCCCAACCAGTGTCTGCGCCGCGGAAGGAGCGGCGAGGGCGAGCAGGGGAAGGACAAGCAAAGCGACACGCATTTCAACTCTCCCATGATTTGGAACGATACTGCCGCCTCGCCACCTGAACGCTCGATTAATCGATAAAGGGGGCTGCAATCTCCGGTCGCACGCGCACCAGCCGCCCGCTCGCCCTGTCGATCATCGCCCAGGTCGATACCGCCTCGACCTTCACCCGGCCATCGCCGCCGGTGAACCGCATATGTCGATCGAACCGCGCGCCCTTTGGGGGATCGGGCACCCAGGTTTCGCCGGTCACCGTCTCGCCCGCGCACACATTGCCGCGATAGTCGATCTCATGTCGCGTCACGACCCAGACATAGGCGTCGCGATGCTCGGGCGGGGCGACCGCGGCCCAGTGCGCCACCGCGACATCCTGAATCCAGCGGACCCAGACGGCGTTGTTGACATGGCCCAGCTCGTCGATGTCGTCGGGCTGGGCCGTGATGGTCTTTGAGAAGCGCGCCATAGGTTGACGTTTACGGTAACTTTGCTGCGCTGCAAAGCGGGCAGGTCAGTCGAGCTTCATCTGCTCATGGCCGACAAAGCCGAGCTTGCTGACGCCGGCATGTTTGATCACCGCGAGCACCGCGTCGAACCGCTCATAGCGCGCCGCTTCGTCGGTCTTGATCAGCAACGCGGTATCTGCACCGGCCGTGGACTTCAGCAAAGCGGGCAACTGCGCGTCGCTGATCCGCGCGCCATCCCAGGACAGCGATCCGTCGGCGGCGATGTCGAGGCGGCTGGGCAGGGTCGGCTGCGTCAGCGGGTCACCCTGCGGCAGGTCGACCGGAATTTTATGCGTCAGGCTGGGGATGGTGACGATCAGCATGATGAGCAACACCAGCATGACGTCGATCAGGGGGGTGATGTTGAGCGCGCTGAATGGTTCCTCATCGGCGGCGCGGCGATAGGCAAGAGCACGTGGCATCGATACCTCCTCACTGAAAGTGATGATGTATCATGCCACATATCTAGCGGTGCGCAAGTGCCTAGCAGCTCTCATATTTCCAGTGGCGCTTCTTGCCCTCGCGGATCCATCCGATCGCCTCGCTGACCCGCTTGTCGCGCGTCGCATCGCGCTTCGCATCGGCGATCCAGTCGCAATAATCGCGTCGCGCGCTCGGGGAGAAGGCGTCGAACACCGCCGCTGCTTCGGGGTCGCGCGCGAGTGCCTCCGCCAGCGCGGGTGGTACCTCCGCCTCCGGCTTCGGTTCCTTGGTCGTGCGCTTCGGGATGCTTCCCGACTCGATCAGCGCGACCGCCTCTCGCACCTGCGCCTCCATCGCGGCAGTGTCGGGCAGGTCGGCGCGTGAGGTGATACGGCCGAACTGCCCCATCGCCTCGCCTTCCTTGCCGGTCTCCATCGCGTCGCGATACCAGAAGCCGAAGCTCGCATGCGCCTTGAACGCCGCCATATGCGCGAGCGGTCGGCCTGCATATGAAAAGGCCGGCATGCTCCATTTGATGCCTTCCTCGACATCGGGGCAGACGGCGTGAATGCGTTCGCGCAGCCAGATCAGGATCGGTCGGGCGAAGTCGGCCTGCGTGTCGATATAGGCGTCGATGCGGGGGTCTTTGGCCATGGCGCGGTTCCTCCCGCCGCCATGCTCCGCCGCGTCCCGCGCCTTGTCAATATTCGCGGGTCAGGGGTTGAGCGTCACCGCTTCAGGATCGTCCAGATCGTTGTCGTCGATGTCGCCGTCTTCGAATGCGACCTGAAGCGAATCCTCGATCTCGTCTTCATCCTCGTCAGGGTCGCCGACGTCCTCGTCGCCGACGTCGTCCGCGACCATCAGGATCTCGTCCTCTTCGTCATCGGCATCGACATCGGCGCCCAGATCGGGGTCAAGGTCGGTCAGCAGCGTCCCGTTGCTCGGGCCACCCACTGTCGCCTCCAAAATCTCGGCACGTTGGCTCTCGTCATAGCCATCCTCGTCATAGCCGTCGTCGCCGGTTCCATGACCCTGCACCTGGTGACCACCCATCGCCATCTCCTTGCATTCAACTGAAGGCGCGAACGGCGGGCAGGCGCGGCTGGTTCCGCGGGATGCGACGGACGGCTTCAGTTGCGGCGAAACAATTTGCCGCGCTCGGTCACGAAGACGATTGCCAGCGCCGTCAGGCCGAGCGTGGTGAAGCCGATATACAGCGGAACGGTCGTGCCGTCGAATGCCTGGCCGATCACCGCGCCCATCACCGCAGCGCCCAGCGTCGCGATAAACCCCTGCAGGCTCGATGCGCGTCCGGCGATCTCGCCCATATTCTCCATGGCCATCGCCGAGAAATTGGAATTGGCGAGGCCCATCGCCGCCATCATCGGTGCCTGAAGCACGATGAAGATCCAGAGCGTCTCGCCGTAAAAGATGATGATCGCGAGGTGGATCGCGGCGAGCAATGTCGTCACCACGATCGCGAAGTGCGACAGGAACCGCATCCCGAACCGCATCACCAGCCGCGAATTGGCAAAGGCGCTCGCCGCCATCAGCCCGGCGATCGACGCGAACACCACGGTCAGCAGTTCCGGGCGCTGGAACACGTCATAGACGATCTGCTGAATCGAGCCGATAAAGGCGAAGAAGCAGCCGGAGATGGCGGCGGTTGCGAAGGTATATCCCACTGCCCAGCGATCACGGAACATGATCCGGTATCCGCGCCAGATCTCCTTGAGGTCGAGCCGGTTTACCGATGCCGGGTCGAGCGTCTCGGGCATGCGCCAAAGGAACCAGCCGAGTACCAGCGCCGCGACGATCCCGATCCCGCCAAAGATCAGCCGCCACGATCCGAAGATCATCACCATCAGCTGCCCCCAAGCGGGCGCGAGGACGGGGACGACCATGAAGGTCATGAAGGCAAGGCTCATGACCCGCGCCATCGCGCGGCCCTGGAAACAGTCGCGGACCAGCGCCACGGTGACGACTCGGCCTGCAGCGACGGCAGCGCCGCTTGCCGCGCGGGCGATCAGCAGCACCTCGAAACTTCCGGCGGCCGCAGCGATGAGGTTGGTCACGACATAGAGCGCCAGCGCGATGCCGATCACGGGCTTGCGCCCATAGCGGTCGGCCAG
>JBHYGP010000184.1:0-4468 GCA_051858935.1 Sphingomonas sp. | reverse complement strand
GATCTGGGCTGCGGTGTCGCTGATCAGCGTGGGGAGGAAGCCGGTGGTGCCGAACCCGGCATGCGCCGCACCGATCGCCGCGATCGCCTGCGGATCGGTATGGTCGTTGAACAACACCCCGCCGCCGCCATTGACCTGACAGTCGATGAAGCCCGGCAGCAGCCAGCCGCCATCGAGGTCGATGGTTGCGTCGGCGCGGCCACTGCCGACCGGCCCGATCGCCGCGACGCGCTCGCCGGCGATGGCGATGTCGGCGGACTCGTGCAGTTGCTTCGGCGTCGCGATGCGCCCGTTGTGAATGCGGACGATCATAATGTTTCGGTCACCTTGCGCAGGTGCGGCGGCGCATCGGGGTTCAGCCCGCGTGCCAGCGCCAGTTTGTTGGCAAGGCCGTAAAAGCTCTGGATCATCAGCAGCGGCTCGATCGCCGGATGCGCCGCCAGCGCGGGCAGGTCGGCATTGGCCGCCACCGGATCGGCGAGCAGCAGCTTCGCGCCGCGCATACGGAACTCGGCTGCGGTCTCCCGCACGCTCGCCCCCGCCCGGTCGCTTCCGCCGAACGCCAGCACATGGAAGTCGCGCCCGACGATCGCCATCGGCCCGTGCCGCACTTCCGCCGCGCTGAAGCTCTCGGCATGCAGGGCACAGGTCTCCTTGAACTTGAGCGCGGCTTCCTGTGCGATGCCATAGCCATGGCCGCGTCCGAGCACGAACAGATTGCCGGCTTCGACGAGCGACGCGACGCCCGCCGACCAGTCGAGCGCCCAAGCGGCGCGCAGCAGGCCGGGCAGCTGGCTTACGCCGTCGATGATCGCCGCGTCCTGCGCCCAGGCACCGGTCAGCGCGGCGATTGCCGCGAGCGAGGCAATATAGGATTTGGTCGCTGCCACCGACCGCTCCGGCCCGGCGGACAGCGCGATGACTTCATCCGCCAGGTCACGCAGCGGCGCATCCTCGGCATTGACCATCGCAACGACATAGGCACCCGCGCGGCGGTGCAGCTCGACCGTGGCGAGCAGGTCGGGGCTGCGGCCCGATTGCGAGATCGCGATGACCAGCCGGTTGCCCGGCACCACCGGCGCATCGAACAAGGTCGCGACCGACAGCGCCGCCGACACGACCGGCACGCCGGTCCGCGTCTCGATCAGATATTTGGCATAGGTCGCAGCATGGTCGGACGACCCGCGCGCGCAGGTGATGACGACCTCGGGCGGCTGTGCGATCAGCCGCGCGGCGATCCGGGCAAATGCGGCGCGGTTCGCGTCGAGCATGCGCGCGACCGCCTCCGCCGCCTCGCCGGCTTCGCTCTCCATCAGGGTGGTGCGATCGGCCATTGCCGCTACCCCCGCCATTGCCTGCCCCTTCCCTGCGACGCACCGGCGCATCCCGCGCCGGCGTCTGGTACTATAGTTGTTATATTGGTCTCATCAAGAGGTATTCCTTGCTCAAATCTTGATGATCCAGTTCTTGCGCCGCAGCCATTCCATCGCGGCCCAGATCAGCACCATATAGATCGCCACCGGTATCAGCGACGCGACCGGGTCGCCCAACGTCGCGCGCGTCGCCTGGAACGGGACGAGCAACAGGTCCCACACCACCGCACTCGCGGTCAGCTGGTGCAGCGTATAGGCCGCGATCGCATTGGTCCCGAATGCGATCATCGCGGTGGCGGCGACGCCCGGCGCGCGGCCCTCGCGGTCGAGCAGGGGATGGAGCGCGGCGAGCGCCAGCGTGGTGATGCCGGCGGTCACCAGCACGAAGCTGCTCGACCAGATGTCCTTGACGATCGGGAAGGCGAAGCTCCACGCCGCGCCGACCGCGACCATCGTGCCGCCGGCAATGGCAAGCGCGCGGGTGTGGCCCCCGCTGCGATCGCGCAGCATCTCGCCCAGCGCGATGCCGATCAGTCCCTGAGCAATGGCGGGAAGCGTGCCCAAAATCCCCTCGGGATCATAGCCTTCCGGCCCCTGAACATAGAGGTGCGTGCCGAGCGTGACCCGGTCGAGCGACGCGACGAAATTATGCCCGCGCTGCCACAGATCGTTGGGCAGTCCGTCGAGTGCGGGGAGCAAGGTGAGCGGCCAATAGCCGATCAGGATCACCGCGATCAGCGCCATCCGCATGCGCGGCCCGCACGCCAGATAGAGCAAGGCGCACGCCCCATAGACCAGCCCGATTCGCTGGAGCACGCCGAACACGCGAAACTCGCGCGCGGCGAAATCCGCCGCCCAATAGAGGTTGGACAGGATCAGGCCGAGGAGGATGAGCCGCCCCGCGCGCGCCAGTGCCTTGCCCTGCTGACCCGGCACCGAATCACGCAGTGAAAAGGGGATGGCGATGCCGACCATCGTCAGGAATCCGGGAAAGACGAGGTCGGCAAGCGTGATCCCGTCCCAGCTCTTGTGCAGCAGGATTCCCGCCACATCGGCCTCTGCGCCCCATTTCATGGCAGCGGCCGAATTGACCAAGATCATTCCCGCGACGGTCAGGCCGCGCAACACATCCAGTGAAATCAGGCGCATCGCGCGCTCCCCCTGTCCCGAACCCCGCGTCGCACGAACAATTCATGCGTCGTCGTAAATTTGCAATAGACAGCATCTTGGATTTGTAGTCTATTGGTAATAGCCCAATGGCGTAATTGGTCTCATCAAAGTCCGTAGGGAGCGGATTGAGGCCGGCAAAAAGACGGGGAGACAGGGAATGATCGAACGGACGGTCAAGGTCGCGCAGGGGCGCCGCTTGCTGCACGGGATCTGCGTTGCCGCACTGGCGAGCGCGATCAGCGTGCCGGCACTGGCACAGGACGCTCCGGCGCAAGAGTCTGCCGAGCAGGGTGACGGGGATACGGTCGTTATCACCGGCATCCGCGACAACCTCGAATCGGCGCAGAACCGCAAACGCTTTGCCGACACGGTGGTCGATTCGATCACCGCCGAGGATATCGGTTCGTTCCCCGACAAGTCGGTCGCAGAAGCGCTTCAGCGCGTACCGGGCATCACCGTCGTCCGTTTCGCCGGTACCGACGACACCTCGCACTTCTCGGCCGAGCCGTCGGGCGTCATCGTCCGCGGCCTCAGCCAGGTCCGCTCAGAATTCAACGGTCGCGACGTGTTCAGCGCGAACAGCTCGCGCGGCCTCAGCTGGCAGGACATCTCGCCCGAACTGCTCGGCGGTATCGACACCTACAAGAACCAGACCGCCGACCTGATCGAGGGCGGCATCGCCGGCACCGTCAATCTGCGCACGCGCGTCCCGTTCGACAGCAAGGGCCAGCTGATCTCGCTGTCGGTCAAGGGCAGCTATGGCGACATCGCCGAGGAGCCGACGGCGGATATCTCGGGCATCTATTCGAACCGCTGGATGACCGGGATCGGTGAGGTCGGCCTGTTGGTCAACGGCGCCTATTCGCACGCGATCACCGGCAGCCAGGGCATCCAGTTCGAGCGCATCGGCATTTTCGACAATGTGTTCGGGCCGGGCCAGCAATATATCCCGAGCGGCATCTTCCTTCGCGACAACGAATATGACCGCAAGCGCTACGGCGTCGCCGCGGCGTTTCAGTGGAAGTCGCTCGACGAGACGATGCAGCTCACCGGCCAGTATAACCGGTCGCAGTACAACAATAGCTGGCGCGAACATTCGGTGTTCTCCAGCGCCTTCAATCCCGACCTATATGGTCGTCCGAGCGACTTTCGCTACACCGACAACAGCCAGGTCGCGCCGCTCGAGGGAACCGCGCCGTTCGCGTTCGACTCGGATGGCGACTTCCTGTCGGGCTGGTGGTCAGCGCCGCGCCCCTATGTCGGCGAAGGCAACGACAATCTCGGCCTGGGTGTGAACGAAGCCGGGCAAGCGTTCTACAATCGCTGCTATGCGTGGGAAGGCTGCACCAATGCGCGCCGCGCGCCGCAGGTCGACACCGCCGCCAATGCGCTGCGCAACAAGCAGATCACGCAGGATTTCGGCCTCAACTTCCGCTGGGATGTGACCGATCGGCTGCGCGTGACCGTGGACGGGCAATATGTCGATGCCAGCGTCAGCAACTACAACGCGTCGGTATTGGCGCGCACCTATGCCAACACCTTTGTCGACCTGACCGGCGACTATCCGCGCCTGGAATTCACGCCGGCCGTGGCGGACAATATCAACCTGTCGCCGGGCGGCCTGACCAACGCGAGCAACTATCACTATTACGCGATCACCGACCATACCGAGGACAGCAACGGCGAGGAGGTCGCGCTGCGCCTCGACGCCGAATATTCAGTGGAATCGAGCTGGCTCGACGCGATCAAGGTGGGCGCGCGCTATGCCGATCGCGACCAAACGGTGCGCTGGGGCGCGTATAACTGGGCGAACATCGCCAACACCTGGACCTATACCCAGGCGCCCTATTTCAACGTCAACCGGCCGGTCTATCCGGGCGGCAGCAACGCGATCTACACCTTTGGGCAGGACTTTTTCGCGGGCA
>JBHYGP010000183.1:0-4500 GCA_051858935.1 Sphingomonas sp. | reverse complement strand
CTGGCCGCGGCCGACGGGGACGAGCGCGTCGAGCGCCTTGAGGCCGGTCTGGACCGGCTCATGCACCGACTTGCGCGGGATGATGCCGGGAGCCTTCACTTCGACGCGCGAGCGCTGGTCCGAGACGATCGGGCCTTTGCCGTCGATCGGGTTGCCAAGGCCATCGACCACGCGGCCGAGCAGGCCCTTGCCGACCGGAACGTCGACGATGGTGCCGGTCCGCTTGACGACGTCACCTTCCTTGATCTCCGAGTCCGAGCCGAAGATCACGATGCCGACATTGTCCGCCTCAAGGTTTAGCGCCATGCCCTGAACGCCATTGGCGAACTCGACCATTTCGCCAGCCTGGACATTGTCGAGGCCGTGGACGCGCGCGATGCCGTCACCCACGCTCAACACCTGGCCGGTCTCGCTGACCTCTGCCTCGGTGCCGAAATTGGCGATCTGGTCCTTGATGACCTTCGAGATTTCTGCGGCGCGGATATCCATTGCGTTTGCCTTCAGCCTTTCATCGCGTGCGCGAGGGAATTGAGACGGGTCTTGATCGAGCTGTCGATCATCTGGGAGCCGATCTTCACGACCAGCCCGCCAAGGAGCGAGGGATCGACCGACAGGTCGACCGTTACGTCGCGGCCGACACGGGCGCGCAACTGGGTCTTGAGTTCAGCCACCTGCTTCGCGTCGAGCGGATGCGCCGAGGTGATCGCTGCGGTCACTTCGCCGCGATGGCGTGCGGCGAGCGTGCCGAAATCGCGGATCATGCCGGGCAGCGCCGACAGGCGGCGATTCTGCGCCAGCACGCCGAGGAAGCGGGCGGTGAGCGGATCGAGCTTCATCGCCCCGGCCGCCGCCGCGACGCCGCGCGCGGCCTGATCACGGCTCAGCAGCGGGCTTTTGGTCAGCGCCGCAAAGTCAGCCGAATCGGTCAGTGCCTGCTTGACCGTCGCAAGGCTCGATTCGACCGTTGCGATCGAACCGCCTTCGCGGGCCAGATCGAACAGCGCAGTCGCATAGCGACCGCTTAAGCTGGCTTGGATACCGCCGGATTGATCCACGGTCGCGTGTTTCCTCTTGGACTCTAGAAATGGCCCCATGGGGATTCGGGGGCATGCCGTCCGGCACCCCCGATGGGTTGGCGCGCGCCTAGCAAAGGGGGGGCAAGGATGCAACCTGTGTGACCGTGCGATGACGGGGCCGCGGCGCGCAAACGGGGTTGCCCAATATGGAAACGGGTGCGAACCTTCGCGCACTGACGCATTTAGGGGGGACTATCATGCTTCAGACACCGATCCGTGCCGCTATGTTGCTCGCAGCGGCGACCCTGCTCGCACCCGCCGCTTATGCCGAAAGCGCACGGATGACCGGGCGCTTCGCCGCGCCCTATCGCGATGCCGCGATGCTCGATTCGCTGCGCATCGGGCGGATCGGAGGCGAGGACGGGATGCAGCTGGGCATGGCGATCGAACGCGCGCTTGGCCGACCCGATATCGAGGGGCGGACGCATTTCGAACTGGTCGGTGGGCGCGGTGGCGACGCGGACGGGCTGCTCAACGGCAACGTCGTCACTGGCGTCCAGGAGACGCGGTTCAAGCGCAAGGAAAAGGAGTGCGTCGAGCGCGAGGGCGGCAAGCGCGATGGCAAATGCCTGCGCGAGGAAGAGGTCGAGAAGGACTGCACCCGCCGCGTGATCAACGTGAATGCCGACCTGCGCCTCGCCGGGCCGGACGGTCGTGTCCTTTATAGTGTGTCACGCCCGCGCCGCGACGAGACCAGCTGGTGCCGCGGCCAGAACCCGCCGCGCACCACCGAGGAGGCAATTCGCGGCATGATCATCGACATCGCCGAGAATGTCCGCGCCGATATCGTGCCAGCGGTGCAGGATTATTCGATCCGGTTCCGGGAAAGCACCAAGGGATTGCCCAAGGATCTGGTGCGCCCGTTCAAGGATGTCGTGCGGCAGACCCAGCGCGACCTGCGCGGCGCATGCGCGGCCTGGGCGACGATGGATCAGCAGGCGCCGAACCATCCGTCGATCACCTTCGACCTTGGCCTGTGTGCCGAATCGGCCGGGGAGTATGACAAGGCGCTGGCGCTGTACCGCCGCGCTGCACCGCTGATCGGGCGGGGCGGGAATGAGGCGACCGCGGGTGCCGAGCGTGCGCAGCGGTTGATCGACGGACGCGACGATGAGGAAGCCCGGCGGAATGGCCGTCGCGGGTCGGGGCGGCGGTGAAGGTGCCGTGAAAGCGACTCGATTTCGAGCGGAAGTGCGCTAGCTTGCCACTATGAAATTGATCCTGATCGCTGGCGTGCTTGCCGCCACAGCCACCCCCGCCGCCACCCAAAACCGCTTTCGCGTGGGCACGGTGGAGTTCTCCGCCGCGCTACCGGCCGGCTATTGTGCTGCGGCGGAAGGAAAGCCCGCGGCCGTCGCGCAGATGCTCGCGGCGGCCGATAATCGCAACGTGACGCATCTGACTGCCCTGTCGTGTGACGCGGACAAGGCGTGGAAGGACTATTTCATCCTCAAGACACCGAACGAGTTGCTGGCTGTCAGCACCAACACCGCCGAGTTGCAGCAGGCCGTGGGTCCGGCGCTGAAAGCCGCATCTTCGGCAAAGGATGTGGAAGAGGCGAGCAAAAACCTCTCGCGCACCATGGGCAGTCCGGTTCAGGTCAAGGGCGAGGTGCGCGGCTACGGCCAGGATGCGCAGTGCCTGTATCTTGGGGCGGTCCTCGACCTCGTCGCGCCGGATAAGGGCGTCAAATATACGCTGGCGATGAGCGGCTGCATGACCGTGGTGTCGGGCAAGGTGGTGACGATCTATCGCTATGCGCCCGGGACGACCGACGCGGATATCCGCGCGCTGATGCCGTCGGTGCTGGCGTTCGCGAAGGCGATCAAGCCGGTCGCCGCCAACTGATCTGCTCCCCCCGGGCGGGCCGGGAGGAGCGAGGATCGATCAACCGCGACGCTGGCCTTGGCCGCCGCCGCTGCGCTGGCCGCCGGGGGCACCGGCGGGACGCGGGGTGAACTTCTTCTTGCGCGGGCCGTAGAAGCGCGGCTTGTCGCCGGCTCCGGCGCCTTCACCACCGCGCGGACCGGCAGCGCCGAGCGTTTCGCGACGCTCACCGGCAGGATTGCCGCGCGGGCCACGGTCGCGCTGGGCGGCGCGGTGATGGGCGTTGCGGTCCTGCATCGTGCGGCCATTGCGGCCGTTCATCTCGTCACGGCTGACCGGGATCGGGCCGCGGCTCGACTTGATACGGGCCGATTCGGCGAGGAAGTCCGCCGGCAGCGGCTGGATCGCGACCTTCTGGCGGATCAGCTTTTCGATGTCGCGGAGATACGGCCGTTCGTCATCGGCGCAGAAGCTGATGGCGATGCCGGTCGCGCCGGCGCGGGCGGTGCGGCCGATGCGGTGGACATATTGGTCCGGGACGTTGGGCAGTTCGAAGTTGAACACGTGGCTGACGCCCGACACGTCGATGCCGCGCGCGGCGATGTCGGTGGCGATCAGAACCTTGACCTTGCCCGACTTGAACTCGCCCAGCGCACGCTCACGCTGCGGCTGGCTCTTGTTGCCATGGATCGCGTTCGACGCGATGCCGCTCGCGGCCAGCAGCTTCACGACGCGGTCGGCGCCGTGCTTGGTGCGGGTGAAGATCAGCGCGCGGTCGATGCTCTCGTCGCGCAGCGCGATGGTCAGCAGCGACTGCTTCTCCGCCTGATTGACGAAGGTCACGAACTGCTCAACGCGCTCGGCGGTGGTGGCGACGGGGGTCACCTTCACCTCTACGGGATCCTTGATGAACTGGGTCGCCAGGTCGCGGATCGACTTGGGCATGGTGGCCGAGAAGAACAAAGTCTGGCGCTTGCTGGGCAGCTCGCGGACGATGCGCTTCAGCGCGTGGATGAAGCCCAGATCCATCATCTGGTCGGCCTCGTCCAGCACCAGGATTTCGATGCCGAGCAGGATCGCATAGCTTTGTTCGATCAGGTCGACGAGGCGGCCCGGGGTGGCGACGATGATGTCGACGCCGCGCGCCAGATCGGTCTTGTTCTTGTGGATCGAGGTGCCGCCGAACACGGTTGCGACGCTGAGCTTGGTGCCCTTGCTGTAGTCGCGCGCGCTCTGGGCGATCTGGCTGGCCAGTTCGCGGGTCGGGGCGAGGACGAGCATGCGGCAGCCGCGCGGCTGCGGCCGCTTGTTCGACGCGACGAGGCGCTCGATCGAGGGGAGCATGAACGCGGCGGTCTTGCCGGTGCCGGTCTGGGCGATGCCGAGCAGGTCGCGGCCCTCGAGGAGCGCGGGGATCGACTGTGCCTGAATCGGGGTCGCGTCGGTATAGCCCTTCGCCGCGAGCGCAGCGAGGGTGATCTCGGACAGGCCGAGGGTATTGAACTTGGTCATGAATTCTCTTTGCAGAACGGCCAGCGCGCATGCGAAATGCGCGCGCGCAGGCGGGGTCAATAAATGACGACCCGCGTGATATGGG
>JBHYGP010000182.1:2702-4554 GCA_051858935.1 Sphingomonas sp. | reverse complement strand
CATAATGTTTCCGCGCTGCCTTGAGGTCCATCGGGACCAGCTTGCCCTCGGCCAGCACATCCGCCGCCACCGCAGCGAACGTCACGTCATCGAGCGCCGCCATCTTGTGATACCATGCCAGCGCCGCGGGATTGTCGCTCGGCACCCCGGTGAACTCGCTCGACGCCAACCCCATCGCCAGCTTGCGCATGCCATTGCCGTTTCCAGCCTCGGCCGCCTTGCGGTACCAGTCGCGTCCTGCGATCTCGTCGCGCGGCATCCCACGCCCATTGGTGGCCATATCGCCCAGTTCGACCATGGCGTCGTCGTCGCCCTCGTCGGCGGCCTTGCGATACCAGGCGATCGCCATCTGGGTATCGCGCTCGACTCCGATCCCGTCGCGATAATAGCTGCCGAGCCGCCGCATCGCGCCGGTCTGGCCGCGATCCACCGCCAGCCGCACGAACTCCGCCGCACCCTTTTCGTCCTTTGGTCCGCCCCGCCCCGTCTGGAGCATGACCCCAAAATTCTCGGCGCCCCAACCCGATCCGCGATCTGCGGCGATCCGATACAGCCTCCGCGCTTCCTCCAGATTTTTGGGTCCACCCTGCCCCATCTCGGACATGTAACCGAGCGCGGCGACCGAATCGTCGTCGCCCATATCCATGGCGCGCTGGTACCAATGCCGCGCCATCGCATAGTCCTGCGCAACCCCGTCACGCCCGAACCGATAGATATTGGCAAGATCGCTCGCGGCGCCCGGATTGCCGAGGTCTGCCGCGCGCGCATAAAGCGCGAGCGCTGTCTTCTGGTCGCGGGCGGTACCGACGCCCTTCAGATAATATTCCGCCAACCGACCGACGATCCACACATGGCGGCTCTTCTCGCCAGCCTTGGCATAGGCAAAGGCGCGCGCCGGATCCTTGGCGACGCCGTCGCCCAATTCATACATCGACGCCAGCGTATTGGCGGCCTGCAGGCTTCCTGCGGCGGCGGCGCGCTCGATCAGCGGGAATGCCTCCTTGCCCGCACCCGCTTTGGTGAGCGCACGACCAAGGTTGGCCATCACATCCGCGTCATCAGGGTGTTCGGCAAACGCACGGCGGCACAGCTCGACTGCGCGCTCGGGTACGATGTCGCTGAAGAGCTTACCGATCGGTTCGCGTGGAAGCGGCAGCCGCGCCTCCTGCGCGCACGCCTTGCGCAAATCGCTCTGCCGTGCCTCGGCATGGCCCGAGATCATCGCGGCGAGCGATACGCTCGCGCCAAGGATGAGGCTGCGTCTCATAAGTCCCGCTTTCACGCGCAGTATCTCCCACTCGGGGATGCGGTGACAAGCCCTTCAATCCAGACGAAACCTGTTGCCAGAGGGCCTGTAAGCCGGGTTCTGTCCACGCGGCCCTTTCCCTTGCGGGAGGTGCGCGCGATAGGCGACCATTCCTCTAGGCCCGCATTCGCATGGGGGCTCAAGCAATCAACCCGGACCGCGGGGCGGAACTCCCCATGCGCGGTCCCTATTCGATCTTGCTCCCGGTGGGGTTTGCCGTGCCGCTTCCGTTGCCGGTCGCGCGGTGCGCTCTTGCCGCACCCTTTCACCCTTGTCCTTACCCCGAGGGGCAGTGGACGGTCTGCTCTCTGTGGCACTTTCCCTGACCCCGGCGAACCGGGACCGCCGGGCGTTACCCGGCACCGTGTTTCCGTGGAGCCCGGACTTTCCTCGCGTGCTTGCGCACCCGCGGCCGCCCGGCCCTCTGGCATCAGCGGCGATAGGCTCAATCGCGGCGCGGTGCAAACAGCGGTTTAGCGACGGGCCACCATGACAGCCAGACCTCGACCACGAGAAGAGGCAGCACGAAGCTCAGCCAGCCCCGCG
>JBHYGP010000182.1:0-2692 GCA_051858935.1 Sphingomonas sp. | reverse complement strand
CGCAGCTCCTCGTTCTCGACAAAGGCCAGCAGCACGCCATCGCCAACCGCCATCATGCGAACCCAGACAAAGGACAGTGCAATCGCAGTCGCGCGAATGACGAACGCGCGATGGGCGTCGAACCGCCGCCGTCGCGCCGCCTGCCACGCGATCAGGACGAAGCCGATCCACACCCCCGCAAAAAGCGTCAGCGGTACCTGCGTCTCCTGCGCGGCGATGGTGCTGCCCAGATGAAGGGCGAACAGGCCGGCCAGCAAAGACGCGGCCAGATAGATGCGACCCAAGCCGCGATGCAGCGACGGCCAGCGCCCGCGGACCGACGCGGCGAACTGGATCGGCGCGATCAGCAGCACGGGAATCGCCAGCGCGATATGTGCGAAATACCACATGCGGCGACCCCACAGCGTCTCTCCTGTGGGAGCCTCACGCGTGGCGATGAAGCGGAACGAGTCGGACAGGAACCAGGCGGCGACACCCGCGACGACCAGCCAGAACAGTGCCCAGCCCCATCGCCGCGCGGCGATCACCTCTTGTCCGCGCCCTTCACCGTCGCGGGCAGGCGATAGCGCGCGCCGTCGATCGCCACCTCGATCGCGTCCTTGTCGATGATCGTAACGGTCGCCGACTGCGCCCCGTCGGCCGCGATCACCCCGCGCCCGTCGCGCGTGACCCGTAGCCGGTGGAATCCGCCATCGGGGTGGCGGATCGTCAGCATCAGCCCGTCCTGTGTCTGCGCGCGGTCGATCGTGCAGCGCGTGGAAAAATCATCGCCACCGCCCAACGCACAGGGAATCCGCCCCTCGGCTTCGTCGCGCGCCGCTTGCGCGCGTGCGTCCTGCGCATGATCCGCCTTGGTCTTGACCGGGCCGGGATCGCAGGCGGCGAGCGCCAGCAGCGCCGCCGCCCCCAAAATTCTAGATATCCGCAAAGACATGCGTTTCGGACTTCGCCCCCGGATGCGTTACCGCGCCCTTATAGGCAGGTCCGACATTCTGCGCATAGCGCCACAGCGCCCCCGACTGGTAATCATTGGTGCGCGGTTGCCAGGCTGCGCGACGAGCGGCCAGCACATCGTCTGCAACCAGCAGGTCGATCGTTCCCGCTTCGGCATCGATGCGGATCGTGTCGCCATCCTCGACCAGCGCGATCGGCCCGCCCTCGGCCGCTTCCGGCCCAACATGGCCGATGCAGAAGCCCCGCGTCCCACCGGAAAAGCGCCCGTCGGTGATCAGTGCGACCTTCTCGCCCAGGCCCAGTCCATAGAGCGCTGCCGTGGTCGACAGCATCTCCCGCATGCCCGGGCCACCCTTGGGCCCCTCGTAACGGATGATGATCACCTCGCCCTCGACGATCGAACGCGCCTCGACTGCGGCAAAGGCATCTTCCTCGCAGTCGAAGCAGCGCGCCGGCCCTTCGAACTGCAGGCGGTGCATCCCCGCGACCTTCACGATCGCACCATCGGGCGCGAGGCTGCCGCGCAGGCCGACGACGCCACCGGTCGGGGTGATCGGCGTCTTGACGTCATAAATCACCTTCTGATCGGGATTCCAGGTCACCTGATCGATATTCTCGCCCAGCGTGCGGCCGGTGACGGTCATGCAGTTTCCATCGAGCAAATCGTTTGCCAGCATCGTCTTCATCAGCATGTAGACGCCGCCGGCCTCGTACATGTCCTTGGCGACATACTTCCCACCCGGTTTCAGGTCAGCGATGTAAGGCGTTGATTTGAATATCTCAGCGACATCGAACAGGTCGAAATCGATTCCCGCCTCATGCGCCATTGCCGGCAGGTGCAGCGCGCCGTTGGTCGATCCACCGGTGGCCGCAACGATACGCGCGGCGTTTACAAATGCCGCGCGCGTACAGATGTCGCGCGGGCGGATATTGCGCTCGATCAACTCCATTACCTGATACCCCGCAGCAATCGCGATCTGCTCGCGGCTGCTATAGGGTGCCGGCACCATATTGCTGTTGGGCAGCGACAGGCCGATCGCTTCGCCGACGCACGCCATCGTGTTGGCGGTGAACTGACCGCCGCATGCGCCATGCCCCGGGCAAGCGACCTTTTCGAGCGCATGCACCTCGCTGATCGGACAGGTGCCCGCAGCGAACTTTCCGACCACTTCGAAGACATCGACCACCGTAACGTCGCGCTCTTCATAGCGCCCCGGAAGGATCGATCCGCCATAGACGAAGATCGACGGGATATTGAGGCGCAGCATCGCCATCATCATCCCCGGCAACGACTTGTCGCACCCGGCAAAGCCGACCAGCGCATCGTAACAATGGCCGCGCACGCTGAGTTCGACCGAATCGGCGATCACCTCACGGCTGACCAGCGAGGATTTCATCCCCTGATGCCCCATGGCAATGCCGTCGGTCACGGTGATGGTGTTGAACCGGCGCGGCATCCCGCCATTGTCCTGCACGCCCTTGCGCGCGGCATCGGCCTGCGCATTCAACGTGGTGTTGCACGGCGCGCTGTCGTTACCCGCGCTGGCGAGCGCGACGAATGGGCGGGCGATCTCTTCCTCGCTCAAGCCCATGGCGTAGTAATAGCTGCGGTGTGGGGCGCGCTCCGGGCCTACGGACACGTGACGCGACGGCAGGCGGGACTTATCGAAACGGTTGGTCATGCCGCGCCTATGTCGCCGCAGACCGCCCCTGCGCAAGCGGATTGCGCACAAATGTT
>JBHYGP010000181.1:0-4573 GCA_051858935.1 Sphingomonas sp. | reverse complement strand
GTCCTCCCCCTCCGTCGCCTTCGGCGCCACCTCCCCCTGGCGGGGGAGGATTATTGAACGCTTACCTCGCCTTTCGCGCCATCCCCACCAGTGCGGTCGAGGTGATCCCCTCCGGCGGCAGATCGGCGGCGAGCGCGGCGGCTTCTTCGGCGAAGGCGACCCGTTGGGCGTCGTCGAGCAGCTGCCAGACGGGCGACCAGCCGTAAGCGAGCTTGGCATGGTCGCGGAACCAGTCGACCGGCGGGGCGGGCCAGGCATAATCGACGCGATGCACCGCTTCGGGATGCAGTCCAGCTTCCACGAACGCGGCGTCGAGCAGGTCGGGGGTGTTGAACAGGCGCGACACCGGCAGCGGCATCGGCTGGTCGGGGAACAGGCGTTGCGCGGCCTGCGCGAATAGCTCCGCCGGACCTGCACCCCCCGCATTTTCCCAGACCGCGACCGCGGCGAGGCCATCGGGGCGCAGCACGCGCGCCATTTCGGCGAAGCCCGCAGCGGGGTCGGGGAACATGAACACGCCGAAGATCGAGAAGGCGGCGTCGAAGCTGTCGGCCGGGAAGTCGAGATTCTGGCCGTCCATGACCAGAGCGCGGTCTCCCGCTGCAATCTCGGCAGCACGTTCTCGGGCGATCTCGACCATGCCGGGCGAGAAGTCGATGCCGACCGCATCCGCGCCGTGGCGCAACGCCGACACCAGCAGCGCGCCTGCGCCGGTGGCCACGTCGAGCACGCGCGCGCCGGTGGGCAGCGCGGCAAGATCCCATGCCGCCTGCGCATAGCGTCCGGTCATCCGGTCGGCCTCGGCGGCAGAGTTGGTGGAGACCGAATCCCAATGCGCGGGATCATGGATTGCGGGGGCTTTGGCGGACATGACATTCCCATAATGATATAATGTTACATGCGTCAAGTGCTTGCGTGGCGCGCCAATTGATCGCACCGAACATGATATGGGCTATGTCACGCTTTTTCTGCTCGCGTTCGGGGTCAATCTGCTCCCTGCATTCGGGCCGCCGACCTGGTCGATCATCGTGCTGTATGGCGTGAATGGCGATCAGCCGCTCTGGGCGCTGGTCATCATCGGGGCGATTGGCGCGGCGCTGGGACGGCTGGCGTTGGCACTGGGCGCGCGACGGTTCGCGCACTGGTTGCCACAGCGGATGCAGGACAATATCGCTGCGGCGCGCGTTGCGGTCGCGCGGCGCAAGCATAATGTGCTGATAGCGCTGGCGTTGTTCGTGATCTCGCCCTTGCCCTCGGCGCAATTGTTCATGGGCGTAGGCCTGGCGCGGGTGCCGCTGCTTGGCTTTACGGCGGCCTTTTTCACCGGGCGGCTCTTCACCTACAGCTTTTATGGCTGGACCGCGCGCAAGGTGCGCGCGAGTGATTTCGGCGAGGTGATGTTCGCCAACCTGACGAGTCCTTGGGGGATTGCGGTGCAGGTGGCGATGCTGGGGATGTTGGTCGCGCTGGTGAGTATCGACTGGGCGAAATGGCTGAAGGTCGAGCGCAAGGACGAGCCCCGCGACTGACGCGACACTGCTCTTTCGGTTAGCGCCCCTTGCTGCTCGATCGGGCCCTATTTTCCCGCTTCGCCCCGGCACCGCGCGCGGCTATTGAGGGCGCGACCGAGGGAGCGGGCAAGGCGATGGGACTGACGGCGATCGACATCTTGGTGCTGCTGGGCGTGGGGGCTGCGGCGGTATTGGGCTTTATGCGCGGCTTCGTCACCGAAGTGCTGTCGCTGATGGCGTGGCTGCTCGTCGTCGCGGCGATCCGCTTCCTCCATACCCCCGTCGCTGCTGCGCTGGCCGAGCCTGTGGGCACGACCCAGGGCGCAGCGGTGCTCGCCTTCGCGCTGCTGGGTGGCGTTGCCTATTTCGGCGGGCGGGTGGTCGCCAATTCGATCGGGTCGCGCACCCGGTCGGGCTTTCTCGGCCCGATCGATCGCGCGCTCGGCACTGGCTTCGGCGCGCTCAAGGGGTTGATCCTCGCCAGCCTCGCCTTCCTGCTCGTCGCCATGGTCGTGGATACGGTCAGCGGCGGTCCTGCCCAGCGCCCCGAATGGATGACCGCCGGCCGCACCTATCCGCTGCTCAACGCAACCAGCGCGAGCATCGCGGAGTTCGTCGACCGCCGCCGCCGCGGTGAACCGGTGTTCGGTAACGACACCGATGCCGCAGAGCTTGCGAACGGGTCGGACGCGGTTACATCGGAGCCATGACCGCGCCGCTTTACAATACCCAGATTCTGCGGCTCGCCGCGAGCATTCCCCATCACGAACGCCTGGCCAGCCCGATGGCGAGCGTTGAAAAGCGCTCCCCGGTGTGCGGCAGCCGCGTGACAGTCGATGTCGACCTCGACGCGGCCGGTCGCGTCGCTGCGCTGGGAATGCAGGTCCGCGCCTGTGCGCTCGGACAAGCATCGGCATCGCTGATGGGCGCGCACGCGATCGGGCGCAGCGCCGCCGAACTCGACGCCGTCCGTGCCGCGCTGACAAGCTGGCTGGCGGGCGAGGGGGACACGCCCGACTGGCCCGGCCTCGACCTGTTCACACCCGCGCTCCCGCACAGTGCGCGCCACCCCTCGATCCGCCTCGCCTTCGAAGCGGTGGCCGAGGCTGCCGCACTCGCCAGCCATGAAAAGGCCGCCTGATGGACCACGGTGCCGCGCATAGCTTCGTCGCCGAAAGCGCCCCGCTGCTGGGTTTCGCGCTGCTGTTCGTCCTCATTTTCCGCCGCATGGGGCTCGGCGCAACGCTCGGCTATCTCGTCGCGGGCGCGCTGGTCGGGCCGCAGGTGCTCGGGCTGGTCGGGGGTGCCGAAAGCAAGATGGGCATCGCCGAATTCGGCATTGCCCTGCTGCTGTTCCTCGTCGGTCTCGAACTCAGCCCGTCGCGGCTGTGGCGGATGAAGCGCGACATTTTCGGCTTCGGCCTGCTGCAAGTCGTGCTGTGCGGCGTGGCGCTGAGCGTGGTGATCGGGTTCGGCGCGAACTTCTCGCTCGCCGCCGCGCTCGCGCTTGGCCTGCCGCTGGCGCTGTCCTCGACTGCGCAGGTGCTCCCGATGCTGCAAAGCGCCGGCCGCATGCGCACTCCGTTCGGCGAGCGTGCCTTCTCGACGCTGCTGTTTCAGGACATCTCGATCGTCCCGCTGATCACGATCATTGCGATCCTCAGCCGCAATCCGGCGGATGCGCAGGGCCCTCCGGGCTGGCTGCTCGCGATCTACACCGTCGCGGCGATCACCGGGCTGGTGCTGGCGGGGCGCTATCTGCTGCGCCCGCTGTTCAAGCTGATCGGCAATTGGGGTGAGCGCGAATTGTTCGTGTTCGCGGGCCTGTTCACCGTCGTCGGTGCCGCCGCGCTGATGCAGTCGATCGGGCTCTCGACAGCACTCGGCGCGTTCATCGCGGGCGTGATGCTCGCCGACAGCCCGTATCGGCACGAGCTGGAGGCGGATATCGAGCCGTTCCGCTCGATCCTGCTCGGCCTGTTCTTCCTCTCGGTCGGCATGATGCTCGACCTGTCCGCGATCGCCGAGCGCCCGGTGTTCGTCCTCGGCATGGCCGCCGCGCTGATCGCGACCAAGACGGTCGTCATCACCGGCCTCGCCATGGCCTTCCGCATGCCATGGCGTCAGGCGCTGGGCCTTGGCCTGTTGCTCAGCCAGGGCGGCGAGTTCGGCTTCGTGCTGTTCGCCCAGGCGCAGAACGCGCTGCTGATCGCGCCCGAAGCGGTCAGCATATTCAGCGCGGTCGTGACCCTCTCGATGGCCACCACCCCGTTCCTGATGATGTTCACCCAGCGCTTCCGCGCCGATGCGGTCGAGGCGGCGGGTGAGCGCGACGGGCCGGTATCGGACGGGTCAAACGCGCTGATCGTGGGCTATGGCCGCTTCGGCCAGACGGTTGGCCAGATGCTGAATGCGCAGGGCATCGGCGTGACGCTGATCGACACCGATATCGAGATGATCGACATCGCCGGCCAGTTCGGCGCGAAGGTCTATTATGGCGACGGCACCCGCATCGACATGCTCCGGCAAGCCGGGGCGGGCGAGGCACAACTGATCCTGTTCTGCCTCGACGGCGACAAGATCGAACCGGAACTGGTCGAGGCGGTCCACGAATCCTTCCCGAACGCATCGATCTTCGTGCGCGCCTATGATCGCCGCGCGCTGCTCAAGCTCAAGGGCGGTCCGGCCGCTGGTGTCGTGCGCGAAGTGCTGGAGTCCGCGATCGTCATGGCGCGCAAGGCGATGGCCGCAGTCGGCGTCGATATCGAGGAGATCGAACGCACCGAAGATCTCTACCGCCGCCGCGACCGCGAACGGCTGCGCCTCCAGCATGAGGCAGGCAGCCTGCTCGCCGCGCGCGAGGCGATCATCGGCGACCCGGATCTCGACTGGCGCCCGGGTCGGCGTGAGACCCCGGATCCGCTGGAGCCCAAGCCTGGCACCGGAAGTGAGTGCGGATGAAGAACCGCGCCTTTCGCGAACGGCTGGGCTTCGCGCTCGACGGATGGCGCGCCGGGTGGCGGCGTGAGGCAAGCTTCCGCACCCAAATCGGGTTGGCAGGC
>JBHYGP010000180.1:0-4612 GCA_051858935.1 Sphingomonas sp. | reverse complement strand
ACTGTTCTTGGCGGGATTTTCCCGCAATCGCGCCGTTTCCCGGCGTCGGATGCGCGCCACCCAGCGGCGCGATTGCCGACAATGTAGGTATCGCCTCCCGCAACGTCCATAGGGCGACGTCGCAGCGCCACGGCATCGACGCCGTCAACCGCAACTCACTCCTCGTCGCGCGCCTCGTGGATGCCGAGCAGCTTCAGCTTGCGGTGCAATGCCGACCGCTCCATCCCGATGAAATGCGCGGTGCGGGAAATGTTGCCCGAAAAGCGCTTGATCTGGATGCGCAGATATTCGCGCTCGAAACTTTCGCGCGCTTCCTTGAGCGGCGTTCCCATGATCGTCGCGGTGCCCATGCCGCCTTCCTCGCGCCGACCCAGCACCTCGGTCGGCAGCATGTCGACATCGATCCGCCCGATCCGGTCGCCCGGGGCCAGTATCACCGTCGCCTCGACGACATTGCGCAACTGACGCACATTGCCCGGCCATTCATAGCTTTGCAGCGCGACCATCGCCTCCCCTGCGACGTCAGGGGTCGGGACACGGCGTTCGGTGGCGAAATGCGCCACGAAATGTTCGACCAGCGCCGGGATATCCTCACGCCGTTCGGTCAGCGGCGGGATCGGCACCGGCACGACGTTGAGCCGGTAGAACAGGTCCTCGCGGAACCGCCCCTCGGCGATCTCGCTGGTCAGGTCGCGCCCGGTGGCCGACACCACGCGCACGTCGACCTTCACCTGCCGCTGCCCGCCGACGCGGTTGAACTTCTGTTCGGTCAGCACGCGCAGGATGCGGCCCTGCGTGGTCAGCGGCATGTCGGCGATCTCGTCGAGGAACAGCGTGCCCCCATGCGCCTGTTCGAGCAGGCCGGGATGGACCAGATCGCCGTCCTCCACCCCGAACAATTCCTCCTCGACCCGCTCCGGCGTCATCCGCGCCGCGCTGACGATGACGAACGGACCGCCCGCACGGTTGCTCCATTCGTGCAGCAGTCGCGCCGCAACCTCCTTGCCGGTGCCGGGACCGCCGGTGATCATCACCCGGCTACCCGTCGCCGCCACGCGTTTCAGCGTCGCGCGCACCGTGTTGATCGCGCCCGATGTGCCGTGCAGGTCAGTGCCATGCCCGACCGACGCGCGCAGCGTCGCAACCTCGCGCCGCAGCCGTTCGGTCTCGGTCGCGCGCTCAACCAACAGCATCAGCCGCTCCGCCTCGAACGGTTTTTCGATAAAGTCCGAAGCCCCGCGCCGGATCGCCGCGACCGCGGTGTCGAGATTGCCGTGCCCTGAAAACACCAGCACCGGGATCGACGGATCGCGCCGCTTGATCTCGTCCAGCAGGTCCAGCCCGTCGAGCCGCGACCCTTGCAGCCACACATCGAGCAGCACCAGGCTCGGCCGCCGCTCGGCAATCGCCTCCAGTGCCGCGTCGCTGTGCGCGGCGCTACGGGTTTCATACCCTTCGTCCTCCAGTACGCCCGCGACCAGTTCGCGGATGTCCGCCTCGTCATCGACGACCAGGATATCGAGTTTCATTGTCCATTTCCGTTCATGGTCGGGGTCAGCGCGGCAAGGCCCGCTGCGCCCGGTGCCGCGTCGTCCGTTCCCCCGGTCCCTGCCAGTCGCTCCAGCGTCGCGGTGTCGAAGCACAGGGTCACCACCGTCCCACCGCCCGCGCGATCGGCAAACGCCATCGTGCCGAAATGCTCCTCGACGATCTTCTTGACGATCGCCAGGCCAAGGCCCGTGCCGCGCGCGCGCGTCGTCATGTACGGCTCGACGATCCGCTCGCGTTCGGCGGGCAGGCCGATGCCATTGTCGGCAATCTCGATGATCAGCTGCGCATCGGCCGCCTCACGCACCGCCATGCTGATCTCGCCCGGCACTTCATCCCCGCCCTCACCCATCCGCGTCTCGATCGCCTCGACCGCGTTCTTGACCAGATTGGTCAGCGCCTGCCCCAGTTGGCGGCGGTCGCACACCAATGGCGGCAATCCATCGGGCGCGTCGAAGCTGAAGCGGATCTCGGGCTTGGCCACTTCGTGCAGGAACAGCGTCTGACGCGCGACGTCGATGATCGATTCCGCGCGGAAAATCGGCTTGGGCATCCGCGCAAACGACGAGAATTCATCCACCATCCGCCGCAGATCGCCGACCTGCCGCACGATCGTGTCGGTCAGCTTGGCAAAGGTGCCATCATCGCTCTCGATCTTCTTGCCATAGCGCCGCTGCAGCCGCTCGGCGGCGAGCTGGATCGGGGTCAGCGGGTTCTTGATCTCATGCGCGATACGCCGCGCAACGTCAGACCAGGCCGCGCGCCGCTGGTCGAGCAATTGCTGGGTGATGTCGTCGAACGTCAGCACCTGCCCCGCTTCGTCACGGGTGATCTTCACCGCCAGCGTCCGCGCCTCGCCCGCACTGGTCAGCTGGACGATATCCTCGCGCGTCTCCCCGCCCAGCACCGCATCCAGCTCCGGCGCAACTTCGGCCAGCAGCTTGCCCACCGGCGCATCCCCCGGCTGCAACAGCGCCATGGCGGAGCTGTTGATCAGCCGGATGCGCCGCTCGGCATCGATCGACAGCACGCCCGCCGTCACGCCCGACATCACAGCCTCGATCAGCGCGCGGCGGCTTTCGGATTCGGCATTAGCGTCGACCAGCGCGTTGGTCTGTTCCTGCAACCGGTCCGTCATCCGGTTGAACGCCGTGGCGAGAGTCCCGATCTCGTCATCCGCCCGCGGCGTCGGAACGCGGGTGCCAAGATCGCCGTCCGCCACCTCGCGCGCGGCCTTCACCAGATCGCCCACGGGCCGGACGAGGCGGTCTGCGATTTCCAACGCGGCCCACACGGCGAGGCCGACGATCAGCAGCGACAGCACGAGTAGCGCGACGTTGAACTGAAGTTGCAGCGTGCGGGACCGGTCAGTCAGCGTTTTGTAGTCGACCACCACCGACTCGGCGCGCGTTTTGCGGTCAAGCAGCGCCTGATCGACCACACGCGCAGCATAGAGATACGTGTCAGGTGCGGTGGCGAACCGCGTAATCGCGCGAATGCGCCCGCCCGCATCTTCAACGACGACCCGCTTCGCGCCACTCTTCAACTGGTTGATCGCGCCCGCGCTGATCTGCTCTTCGATCAGGCGGTCATACGGGTTGAGAATCGCCAGAACGATGATTTCACCCGTTGCGGTCTGCCGGACAATTGCCGCCTCCGACAACTCACGCTGGGTGGTCTGAACAAGAAGATAGTTGAAAAAGGTCTGGCTATCGATCGGAACGCCGTCGACCAACGCCCCGGCGAGGTCGGTGGACATTGCTTCGGTATTCGCGCCTACACGCTCTTGCAAATCGTTCACCGCCGCAGCGGCAACCGCCGAAGCATTCTCCAGCATCCCGCGCGCCCGGTCCGAAAACCAGAACTCAACGCCATACTGGAACAACAACGACGCCACGATCGACACGAAAATCGTCGGCACGCTCGCCAGGATCGAGAACACCGCCACCAGCCGCACATGCAGTCGCGCGCGCCCACCCAGCGGCGACCGCGCCGCGCGGCGCATCGCCACGCGCCGTCCGACCAGCACGATCAGCGCCACCAGCGGAATGAGGTTGCCGACCAGCAACAGCGCGACCAGCGGCGGCGTCAGCAACCGCTGCGACCCCGTATTCCCGCTCACCACGAAATAGCTGGTGATCAGCACCGCCAGCGCGATCCCGAGCACGAGGAGTTCGACAAAGGGGGTAATGCTCAGCCGCCAGCGGGGCAAACCCGCATCCGTCAGTGGCTTGGCAGCAACATCCATCGTGACATAGCTACAACAACATTGTTGCCATGAAAACACACTTGTCGCTCAACCTGTCGCTAACTGGGCCAAGTCCGCCGCTAGACCGGATCGTCCAGCCGTCCGCCGACATCGATCCCCAGCGTATCCAGCCGCTTGCGCAGCGTGTTCCGGTTGATCCCCAGCGCCCGCGCCGCACGCAGCTGGTTATGCCCGTGCCGCGCCAGCATCGCCTCGATCAGCGGGCGTTCGACCTCGCCAATGATGCGGTCATACAGCGTGCCGTCCTCCAGCACCGCCGGCTCCTCCGCCGCCAGCCGGGTCAGCCGCGCGATCACCGCCGCCTCGATCCCCGCGTCGCGCGTCGGCGCGGTAAGCCCGCTGCTCTCGCCCAGCATCGCGCGCACCGCATCGCCGTCGATCCACTCGTCGCGGTGCAGCGCGGCCATGCGCCGCATCAAATTCTCCAGCTCGCGCACATTGCCCGGCCAGTCATGCGCCTCCAGCACCGCAATCGCATCGTCGCCGACATGCTTGCGCGGCAAGCCATCCTCGACCGCACGATCAAGGAAATGCCGCGCCAGCAACCGGATATCCTGCCGCCGCTCCCGCAACGCCGGCAGCGCGATCGGCACGACGTTGAGGCGGTAGAACAGATCCTCGCGGAACTGCGCGGTCACCACCTGCCCCATCAGATCCTTGTTGGTTGCCGCGACGATACGCACATCCGCGCGGATCGCCCGAGCTCCGCCCACCGTGGTGAACTCGCCTGATTGCAGCACGCGCAGCAGCCGCGTCTGCGCCTCCATCGGCATGTCGCCAATCTCGTCGAGGAAC
>JBHYGP010000179.1:0-13272 GCA_051858935.1 Sphingomonas sp. | reverse complement strand
CAATTTCACCGCACGCGGCATCGCCACCAACGGCTATAACGCCAACCTGCAAAGCTCGGTCGCGGTCTATATCGACGAACTGCCGATCTCGACGATCGGCAACACCACGGTGGTCGACCCGACTTTGTTCGACGTCGAGCGCGTCGAATTCCTGCGCGGGCCGCAGGGGACGCTGTTCGGATCGGGGTCGCTCTCGGGCGCGATGCGCATCCTGACCAAGAGCCCGAACCTGTCGTCGTTCGACATGGCGGGCCAGGTCGACCTCGCGCTCACCGGATCGGACAGCTTCCGCCAGCGCTACAATGTCATGGTCAATGTGCCGATCGTCAGCGACAAGCTCGCGGTGCGTGCCGTGGGCTTCTACCGCAACGAAGATGGCTATCTCGACAATGTCGGGACCGGCATTGAGAATTCGAACAAGCTGATCAACTGGGGCGGGCGCGTCATCGCGCTGTGGCGACCGACCGATCGGCTCTCGGTGCGCGTGATGGGGTCGTATGAGGACAGTGATCCCAAGGACAGCTCGCTCACCAGTCCGTCGCTGGGTCGCGAGAAGCGCATTTCGGACCAGCCCGACCGCTTCACTGGCAAGCAAACGATCATCAACGGCACCGTCGAATATGAGTTCGATTTCGCCCGCCTGACCAGCTCGTCGACCTATTCGGACTTCGACCAGAAATTCTACGTCGATCTGGCCGGCACCTTCCCTGCGGGATCCTTCCCCGCCGCGCCGATTGCCTTCGGCCTCGACGCCGACGCCTATGACAAGGTGTTCGTGCAGGAGACACGGCTAGTCTCGTCGCTGGACGGCCCATTCGAATTCACCATCGGCGGCTTCTATATGAATCGCCGCCGCGACGTGGACTATTTCTACCGGTCCAACCCGCAATTTCTGGCGGCGCGCGGCATCACTGGCCTGCCCGATCAATATTATCAGAAGCTCTATACCTATCAGAAGAGCGACGAACTCGCCGGGTTCGGTGAGATCACCTATCGCTTCTCGCCCAAATTCTGGCTGACCGGTGGCATGCGTTATGGCCGCACCTCCGCGCAGGGCTTCACCGAGGCGGGCGGCTACCTCGCCACGGCGGCCGGGTTCAACTATTTCACCTATGCGCTTTACGGCATCCCGGTGAATTTCGGGCCAAGTAACTTGATCCCCTATGCCGCCGTCACCGGCGTCAAGGCGACCGGCTCGGCCCCGTCGTGGAAGGCCAGCGCGACGTGGAAGCCGAGCGAGGCGATCACCACCTACGCGACCTTCTCGACCGGCTTCCGCGCGCCGATCGTCAACGCGCGTGCGGGTGCCGCCAGCCTGACCGACCCGACCGACATCATCATTCCGTACGGTGCGGAATCGGACGACCTCAAGAGCTACGAAATCGGTGCCAAGGCGCGCTGGCTCGACGGTCGCGTGACGATGAACGCCGCGCTGTACCTGATCGACTGGAGCAACATCCAGGCACAGGCCAACCGCCGCTCGGACTCGGTCCAGTTCGCGACCAATATCGGTGCGGCGCGCAGCAAGGGGTTCGAGGTCGAGATCGGCGTGATCCCGGCCAAGGACGTATTCATCGGCCTCAACGCCGCATATAACGACTCCAAGATCACCAAGCTGTCGACGACTGAGGCGATCGTGTCTGGCGCGGTGCTCGGCCATCGCCTGTCGGCGCCGCGGCTGCAGGGTGCGGCGTACATCTCCTATGGCTTCGACCTGGGCGATACGGCGCGCGGCACCTTTGCGATCAACGCGCAATATGTGGGATCGTACAACAGCTCGTTCCCCAACACGCCGGGCAACCCGAACCTGCGCCTCGCGACGTTCGGGAAGACCGACGAATATGCGAACGTTAACCTCAATCTGGGGGTCAAGAAGGGGTCGCTCTCGGCCAATGTCTATGTCGAGAATCTCTTCGACGATCATTCGGTCGTGTACATCCATCCCGAGGCGTTTCTGGTGAGCCGCTTCGGCACGCTGCGCCCGCGCACTGTGGGGATCCGTCTTGGCTACGGCCTCTGATGTAATGACGGCCGGTGGCGACACCGGCCGTCCGTCGCCCGCGAACCGGCCCTGGTTCGTGCTGGTCACGCTCACCTTCGTCTATGTGCTCAACTTCCTCGACCGGCAGCTGATCGGTATCCTCGCCAAGCCGATCCAGGATTCGCTGAACGTCACCGACACCCAGCTGGGGCTGATCGGCGGCCTGTATTTCGCGATGTTCTATTGCTTCATCGCGATTCCCGTGGGGTGGTTCGCCGACCGCACCAGTCGCGTCGGCGTGCTCAGCCTCGCCTGCGCGATCTGGAGCGGGGCGACGGTCGCGTGCGGCATGGCGGCGAATTACACCCAGCTGGTCATCGCGCGCATGACCGTCGGCTTCGGCGAGGCGGGCGGCGTGCCGCCTTCCTATGCGATCATCACGGACACCTATCCGCCGGGCAAGCGCGCGGCGGCGCTGGGCATCTTCAACCTGGGTCCTGCGATCGGCGCGGCGGCGGGGGTCGCGTTCGGCGCGGCGATCGCCGAGCACTATGGCTGGCGTCTGCCGTTCATCATCGTCGGCGCGATCGGCGTGGTCACGGCGGCGTTCGTCTGGCTGACGATCCGCGAGCCCAAAAAGGGCGCGATGGACGGCGCGCGGGCAACTGGCGCAGAGGACAAGGCGCCCTTCTGGCCCACGGTCGGCGCGTTCCTGTCGAACCCCGTGCTGATGCTCGCGGCTTTGGGCAGCGGCGCGACCCAATTCGTCACCTATGGCCTCGGCAATTTCGCGGTCCTGTATCTGATGCGCGAAAAGGGCATGGTGCTGGGCGATGTCGCGGTCTGGTACGCGCTCGTCCTGCTGATCGGCATGGGCGGCGGCATGGTGATCTCCGGCCGCGTGATCGACGCGATGACGCGCAAGGCACGCAGCGGCTATGCGGTCGCGCCGGCCGTGTCGCTCGCCATCGCGATGCCCTTCTATATCGGCTTCGTCTGGGCTCCCACTTGGCCGCTCGCGCTGGCGTTGCTCGCGGTGGTGATGGTGTTCAACTATTTCTACCTCTCGGCCTCGGTCGCCTTGGTGCAGGAAGAGGTTAGGCCCAATCAGCGCGTGCTGTCGGGGGCGTTGCTGCTGCTGATCATGAACTTTATCGGCCTTGGCCTCGGCCCCACCTGGGTCGGCTTTGCCAGCGACTGGTTCAAGGCGCAGGGCGATACGCAGAGCCTGCAGAGCGCGCTCTACACGCTCACCCCCTTCTACCTGATCGCGATTGGCCTGTTCGTCGCACTCGCGCGGCGACTGAAGCGGGAAGGGACGGCGGCATGAAGCGGCTGATCGTCCTGATCGCGCTGCTCTTCGCCGCGCCCGCACTGTCCCAGCCGCGCGTCACCGCTCCGGCCGGCACGGTCGAAGGGGTTGAACAGGGCGGCGTCCGCATCTTTCGCGGCATCCCCTATGCCCAGCCGCCGGTTGGCCCGCTGCGCTGGAAGCCGCCGGTCGCAGCACCGGACTGGCAGGGCGTGCGCAAGGCAGCCGAGTTCGGCCCCGCCTGCGTCCAGCCGCGCAACCGCAACGCCGGGATCTACACCAACCCGCTCGACACGGTCAGCGAGGATTGCCTGACGCTCAACATCTGGGCGCCCGCCGGCGGCAAGGACCTCCCCGTGTTCGTATGGATCCACGGCGGCGCACTGGTCGCCGGATACAGCCACGAAAGCATGTATGACGGCGCGCGGATGGCGCAGCGCGGCAACATGATCGTGGTGTCGATCAACTATCGGCTCGGCATCCTCGGTTATCTTGCGCACCCCGAACTGAGCGCGGAATCGCAGGACGGCGTGTCGGGCAATTACGGCCTGCTCGACCAGATCGCGGCGCTGAAGTGGGTCCAGCGCAACATCGCGGCGTTCGGGGGCGATGCGGGTAACGTCACGATCGCTGGCGAATCGGCGGGCGCGCTCAGCGTCATGTATCTGATGGCCAGCCCGCAGGCGCGCGGCCTGTTCCACAAGGCGGTCGCGCAGAGTGCGTACATGATCACCACGCCCGAGCTGAAGCAGGGCAAGCACGGCCTCCCTTCGGCAGAGGCGGCGGGAAGCCAGGTCATGGCTGTGGTTGGCGCGCGCGACCTTGCGGCGCTGCGCGCGATGGATGCGGAGAAGCTGACGGTCGAGGCCGCGACCAAGGGTTATGGCCCGTGGGGAACGGTCGACGGCAAGATTCTGACCCGCCAGCTGGTCGCGACCTGGGACCATGGCGAGCAGGCCAAGGTGCCGGTGCTTGCCGGGTTCAATTCGGGCGAAATCCGCTCGCTCCCGGTGCTGCTGCCGCCCGCTCCCGCCAATGCGGAAGCCTATGAGGCGGCGATCCGCGCGCGTTATGGCGACCTCGCCGAGCATTTCCTGCGGCTCTACCCGTCAAGCAATATCAAGGAATCGCTGCTCGCGACGACGCGCGACGCGCTCTACGGCTGGACCGCGACGCGGCTGGCGATCGGCCAAACCGCAATCGGGCAGAGCGCCTATCTCTATCTGTTCGACCATGGCTATCCGGCGGCGGACGAGAATGGCCTGCATGCCTTTCACGCCGCAGAAATTCCCTATGTCTTCGGCACCGCCAGCCGCACGCCGCCCTATTGGCCCAAGGTTCCCGACGACGTGACCAACCGCCGCCTGTCCGACGCGATGCTGTCCTATTGGGCGAGCTTCGCGCGCAGCGGTACGCCGGTCGCCGACGGACAGCCGGCCTGGGAGGCTTATGGCAAGCCCGCCAATTACATGAACTTCGCGGGCAAGCCCCAGCCGGGAACGCGGCTGATGCCGGGCATGTTCGCGCTGCACGAAGCGGCGATGTGCCGCCGTCGCGCGGCCGGCGACCAGCCGTGGAACTGGAACACCGGCGTCGCCTCGCCGGTCCTCAACAAGGCGACGGGTTGCCGATGATCGACGGAAGCATGCAGGATTATCCGCTGACGCTGGACAAGTTCCTGCACCATGCCGCCAAATGGCATCCCGATGCCGAGGTCGTCACTGCGCTTGAGGGCGGGGTGCTCGCGCGGATTGGCTATGCCGCGCTGCGCGACCGGGCGCTGGCGGTCTCGTCGCTGCTGACCGGGTTCGGGGTGCAGCCCGGGGATCGCGTCGCGACGCTGGCCTGGAACAGCCAGGCGCATGTCGAGGCGTGGTATGCGATCATGGGCATGGGCGCAGTGTGCCACACGCTCAACCCGCGCCTCACCGCGCAGCAGCTCGCCGACATGGTGGTGCAGTCGGGGGCGAAGCTGCTGATCGTCAGCGCCGAGCTTCAGCCGCTCGCCCGCGCGATCGCAGAGCGCGTGCCGGGCCTGTCGCTGATGCTGGTCATCGACGGCGTTCCCGACGCAGCGGCGGCGGGGACATGCGCCGTTACCGCGCTCGAACCGCTGATCGAAACCGCGCCGGGCGGAGCAGTGTGGGGCGACTTCGCTGAGACCGCCCCGTGCGGCTTGTGCTTTACCTCCGGCACCACAGGCGCGCCCAAGGGCGTGACCTACACCCACCGCGCCAGCTTTCTTCACACGCTGCGCTGCCTGCAGGCCGATGTCATGGCGATCCGCGCCACCGACAGCGTGCTGGTGGTCGTGCCGATGTTCCATGCCAATGCCTGGGGCCTGCCCTTCGCGTTGCCCGCAGCGGGCGGCCGACTGGTGCTCCCCGGACGCGCGACCGATGGCGCGAGCCTCGCCCGGCTGATTGCCGCAGCGGAGGTGACGATCGGCGTCGCGGTGCCCACCGTGTGGCTGGGCGTCGCCGAGCATCTCGAGGCGACCGGTGAGAGCTTGCCGAGCCTGCAGCGCATCATCGTCGGCGGTTCCCCGCTCGCGCCCGCGCTGATGGAGCGGATCGAGCGCGTGCTGGGTGTCACCGTCCAGACCAGCTGGGGGATGACCGAGCTGTCACCCTCGGGCACCGTCGCCCCGCCGCATGATCCACAGCGGACGGCGGCGGTTTCCGGGCGTCCCGCGATTGGCGTCGACCTGTTGCTGACCGATGCCGATGGCGTGCCGCTGGCGCAACAGCGCGATGCCGAAGGCCATCTGTGCGTGCGCGGCGCGGCGGTGGTGGACCGCTATTTCGGGCAGGACGCGCCCGCGACCGACGCCGATGGCTGGTTCGCGACAGGCGACCTCGCGCGGATCGACGTGCAGGGCAACCTCATCATCACCGGCCGCGCCAAGGATCTGATCAAGTCCGGCGGCGAGTGGATCAACCCGGCGGAGATCGAGGCGGTGGTCGGCGCGCTGCCCCAGGTATCGCTCGCGGCCGTGATCGGCCGCGTCGATGCGAAATGGGGCGAACGGCCGCTGCTGCTGGTCGAGATGCAGGACGATGCGTTGAGCGACGCCGACCTGCTCGCCCCGCTGCGCGGCCGGGTCGCGTCGTGGTGGATTCCCGATGCGGTGGTGCGGCTCGACACGATGCCGCTCGCCCCGACCGGCAAAATCGACAAGAATAGCTTGCGGTCTCAATATGGAAGCGCTTGAGACCTTGTTCGACCCGGCGCGCGGCGAATACCCCGCCACCGGGCAACAGGGGGACGACAGCCCAGTGCCGGAACAGATGCCCGAAAAGCCCAAGGCCCGCCGCCGCTCGACCAAGGCCGAACAGCGCGCGGAGACGATGGAGCAGATCCTCGACGAGGCGGAATATCTGTTCTCGAAGCACGGGCTCCACGGCGTGACGCTCAAGGACGTCGCCAAGCGCGTCGGCGTCCACCACACGCTGCTGAACTATTATTTCGAGGACAAGAAAAACCTGTTCGACGCCGTGTTCGCCCGCCGCGCGGTGGTGACCAGCGAACGGCGGCTGAAGGCGCTCAACGATTACGACACGGCAACCGGCGGCAAGCCGACGCTAGAGGGCGCGCTCCATGCCTTTCTCGACACCGATCTCGACCTGTATATCGAGGGGGGCGAGGGCTGGAAGAATTACGGCGCACTCGGCGCACTAGTCGCGAACACGCCGGAATGGGGCGCCGACCTGATGGACGCGCATTTCGACCCGGTCGTGCTGCGGCTGATCGAACTGCTCAAAAAGGCGCGGCCCGACTGCGCCGAAGAGGACCTCTTCTGGGGCTATCACTTCGTCACCGGCGCGCTGATGGTCACGCTCGCGCGCACCGGGCGCATCGACAAATTGTCGGGCGGACTGTGCCGGTCGAACGACTTTGCAGCGATCAAGGACCGCATGGCCGCGTTTATGGCGGCCGGGTTCCGGCAGATTTGCAGTAGCGGGGAGCTGGGCAGGGGCTAGCCACGCCCCCTGCCTGCGTCTAATCCCGAACAAGATATTCACTCACTAGTTAGCGAAGATTATGGGAGGAAGTTCGATGTCGCTCGATGGACGGATTGCGATCGTTACCGGTGCCGGCGGCGGGCTGGGGCGCGCGCATGCGCTGTACCTCGCCGGCAAGGGCGCGCGGGTAGTGGTCAATGACCTGAGCGACGACGCGGCGCAGCGCGTCGCTGCGGAGATTGGCGCAAGGGGCGGCAAGGCACTCCCGCTCGCCGGTTCGGTGACCGACGAATGGGCGGTGACGAACATCGTCGCATCGACCATGGACGCTTGGGGGCGGGTCGACATCCTGGTCAACAATGCCGGCATTCTGCGGGACAAGAGCTTCGCCAAGATGACCATGGACGAGTTCCGGCTGGTCGTGGACGTGCATCTGATGGGCGCGGCGATCGCGAGCAAGGCGGTGTGGGAAATCATGCGCGGCCAGGGCTATGGCCGCATCGTGATGACCACCTCCTCCTCCGGCCTCTACGGCAATTTCGGCCAGGCGAATTATGGTGCAGCGAAGATGGCGCTGGTCGGCCTGATGCAGACGCTCGCGATTGAGGGCGAGAAATACGGCATCCGCGTCAACTGCCTTGCGCCCACGGCTGCAACGGGGATGACCGAGGGCGTGTTGTCGGAGGCGAGCCTCGCGGCGCTCGATCCCGCGCTGGTCAGCCCGGGGCTGCTCGCCTTGGTGGGCGAGGATGCACCGACCCGCGCCATCCTGTGCGCCGGGGCCGGGCATTTCGCGACCGCCAATGTGACGCTGACCGACGGTATCCAGATCGGCGGCAGCGCGGATGCGGGCGAACAACTCGCCGCGCGCTGGGCCGAGGCGAGCGACCGCACGGGCGAGATCGTCCCGGCCTATGGCTTCACTCAGGCCGAGCGCGAGCTTGAGGCCGCCGGGGTCAACGCCCCGGCAGTCGCGGTCGCGCGCTGAACTAAGCCAGCAAGATGTGGAAAATGCCGGCCTGGGGCTGAACCACGCCCCGGGCCGCTCCGGCGAGCGCGGTTGCATCGACCCGCTCCGCTGCCGCAACTTCGACCCGCACCCGCCCGTGCAGCGCGCGGTGCGAGACGATGTTTTCACTCCCGCCCAGCGCCGCGATCAGATCGGGGTGTAGCGGCGTCTCCGGTGCTGCCACCGTCGCCGCTGCTGGCGCAGTGGCGACGCGCGGCGTGCCGAGCGCCCCGCGAATCTCCTCGGCGATCAGGTCGGCGAGCGGGCCGAGCACGACCTGCGCGGCATTGGCCGACGGGCGGATGATCCCACGCGCGCCGAGCGCGGTCAGCGCGGCATCGTCGATCGCATTCTGGTCGGCGACGATCAGCCGCAGCCGCGTGGTGCAGGCATCGACGCTGGTCAGATTGTCCGCGCCACCCAGCGCCGCGACGAACTGCGCGCCGCGCCCGCCCTCGACCGCAACGCCGCCCGTGCTCGATGCCGTTTCACGCTCGCGACCCGGCGTTGCGAGGTCGAGCTTGCGGATGAAGAAGCGGAACAGCCCGTAATAGAGCAGCGCATAGACCGCGCCGATCGGCAGCAGCAGCCAGGGCCGAGTCGACAGGTTGAAATTGAGGACATAGTCGAACAGCCCAGCCGAAAAGCCGAAGCCGAGCTTGACGCCAAGCAGGTTCATCAGCGCCATCGAGACGCCCGTCAGCACCGCGTGGATCGCGTAGAGCAACGGCGCGAGGAACATGAAGCTGAACTCGATCGGCTCGGTCACGCCGGTCAGGAAACTGGTAAAGGCGAGGCTGAACAACATGCCGCCCACCGCCTTGCGCCGATCGGGTCGTGCCTCGTGATACATCGCAAGGCACGCGGCGGGCAGGCCGAACATCATCACCGGGAAAAATCCCGACATGAACGCGCCTGCATCCGGGTCGCCCGCGAAGAACCGCCGCAAATCGCCGGTCACTCCGCCAAAATCGCCGATCACGAACCAGGCGACATTGTTGATGATGTGGTGCAGCCCGGTGACGATCAGCAACCGGTTGAGCACGCCATAGGTGAACAGCCCGACCTCGCCCGACCCGACCACGCCACGGCTGGCGGCGTCGAGCCCGCTGCTGATATGCGCATAGCCAAAGCCGATCAGCGCGGCGAGCAGCAGCCCGGCAACCCCCGAAGCGATCGGTACAAAGCGCCGCCCGCCGAAAAATGCGAGATATTCGGGCAACGCGATCGTCGCGAAGCGGTTGTAGAATTTGCCGCCGATCAGGCCGGACAGTATGCCGATCGGTACCTCCAGCCGGTCAATCTGCCCGGTCGCCCAAGCCTTGGCCGCGAGCGCTGCCGCGGCTTCGGGCAGACCTGCGCCGATGTCTGCGGGCGCCGCCAGAAAGGTCTGCGCCCCGGTGGTGGTTGTGAGGTAGCAGGTGATCCCCGCCAGCGCCGCCGCGCCGTTGCCGTCGCGCGCAAAGCCGGTCGCAACCCCAATCGCGAACAGGATGCCGAGATTGTCGAAGATTGCAGCGCCCGCCGCCGAGACAAAGGCGATGTCGAGCAAATCGGGCTGGCCGATACGCAGCAACAGCCCGGCGATCGGCAACACCGCGATCGGCAGCATCAATGCGCGGCCGAGCGGCTGGAGCGCTTCGAGGATCTTCTTCATCGAATGGTCTCCGCAAAGGCGCGGGCGAGCGCGCGGACTTCTCCGGCCGAGGTGCAGTCGAGCGCGGCGCGGGCATGCGCCTGCACCTGCGCCATCGTGAGCGCGCGGACGATCGCCTTGGCTTCGGCGACGAAGCCCGGCACCGCCGACAGCTCGGTCGCGCCAAGCCCGACCAGGATCGGCACCGCCAGCGGGTCGGAGGCGAGGCCCCCGCATACTCCCACCCAGCGCCCGGCCGCCGTGCCACGGCGGCACGTCTCGGCGATCATCCGCAGCACCGCAGGATGCAGCGGATCAACCTGCGCCGCGACCGCCGGGTTGCCCCGGTCCATCGCCAGCACATATTGGCTGAGGTCGTTGGTCCCGATCGACAGAAAGTCCGCCTCCCCCGCGAGCAGATCGGCGGTGATCGCGGCGGCGGGCGTTTCGACCATCACCCCGATCTCGACGCGTTCGGCGATCCCCAGTTCGCCGCGCAGCCGATCGACCATGCCCCGCACCGCGACGATCTCGGCAACGCTCGCCACCATCGGCAGCATGATGCGGCACTGACCGACCGGCTGGACGCGCAGGATCGCGCGCAGCTGGGTTTCGAGCAGATCGGGATGGGCGAGGCCGACGCGGATCCCGCGCTGGCCCAAAGCAGGATTTTCCTCCGCCGCGAAGGGCAGATAGGCGGCGGGCTTGTCGCCGCCGATGTCGAGCAAACGGACGATGACGGGAAGACCCGCCAGCGCGTCGGCGATCCCCTGATAGGCGGCGTGCTGCTCATCCTCAGACGGCGCGGCGTCGCGGCCGAGGAACAGGAACTCGCTGCGCACCAGCCCCGATCCTTCCGCTCCCTGCGCGACCGCAGCGACCGCATCCTCGACGCTGCCGAGATTGGCGAACAGTTCGATCCGGGTGCCGTCGGCGGTGTGGCACGGGTCGGCGGCACTTGCCTGCGCGGCGATCCGCCGGGCGTCGCGCGCCGCGATGCGATCGGCGAAGGCTGCACTCGTCGCAGCGTCGGGCGCAATCGACGCGAATCCTGCCTCGGCATCGAGCAATAATATAGTGCCCGGCTCCGCCGCGTCGAGCGTATCGCCCATCGCCACAAGTGCGGGCAGGCCCATTCCCGCGCACAGGATCGCGACATGCGAAGTCGGGCCGCCGCGCGCGAGACACAGCCCTGCCGGGCGGGATTCGGCAAGCGTCACCAACTGTGAGGGGAGTAGATCGTCGGCCACCAGGATCGCTCCGGGCGGGGCTGCATCCGCATCGGCCGGTGCGCCGGTCAGCTCAGCCAGCACCTGCCGCTCGATATCGATTAGATCGTCGACCCGCTCGGCGAGATGCGCGTTGCCGGTCGCGCGCAGTGCGTCGATCTGGTCATGCACCGCACCGCGCCAGGCGAACCCCGCGCTCGCGCCATCGGCAATCCGCGCACCGGCGGCGCTGGCCAGACCTGGGTCGTCGAGCAAAGCGAGATGCGCGGACATCACGGCGGCCACCTGCTGGCTTCCCGATTTCGCGCGCGCAGCAATTCGCACGCGTACAGCTGAACGCGCTTCAGCGAGCGCGGCGCGCTCCGTTTCGATCCCCGCACCCGCACGCTGGACGGCAATGGCGGATCGGTCGATCCGCGCGACCGGCCCCATGGCGAGACCGGGCGAGGCGATCACCCCGGCGACCTGGCCCGTCTCCAACAGGGCGGCGGGGGCAGGAGCAGGAGCAGGGGGCGCGACCGCCGGACCCTCACCCATATCACTGTCCAGCAGCGCGATCATTGCCGCCAGCGCTGCCTCGGCATCGTCGCCGCGCGCTTCGACGGTCACCGCGTCGCCGAGCCGGGTGCCCAGTGCAAGCAACGCCACCGGGCTGCGCGCGTCGCCACGTTTGTCGCCCAGCACCAGATGCAACTCCGCCTCGAACCCCCGCGCACATTCGCCGATGCGCGCGGCGGGGCGGGCATGGATGCCGTGCGGCAGGCGCAGCGTCACGCTCTGCGCGATGACCGTGCCATCGTCCGACCGGCGGCGTGGATCGGCGGCGACCGGGGTCAGCGCCATCAACTCCTCGCACGCGCCGACCGCGCGATCGACGGTGCGGCGGGTGATGGTGAAGGCCTCGGCATTGGTCACGACGACCGGGGTGATCAGGCTGGCGGCGGCGAGTGCAACGGCATCGAGGTCGAACCGGATCAGCGGGTCGCCGCGTAGGACGCGCGTGCCCGGGGTCACCAATGGAGTGAAACCGCGGCCCTTCAGCGCGACCGTCTCAAGCCCGATATGGATCAGCAGTTCCACGCCTTCGTCGCTGCGCAGCGACACGGCGTGGGCGGAGTCGTGCAAGGTCACGATCTCGCCATCGCATGGCGCGCAGACGGTGTCGTCGAGCGGGTGGATCGCGACTCCGTCGCCCATCATGCGCTCGGCAAACACCGGATCGGGAACCGAATCAAGCGGGGCGGCCCAGCCCCGAAGCGGCGAAGTGATGATCAGCGCCATCGTGCCGCCGGTCCTTTCGTTACTGGGATGCGCGGAGAAGCGCGGGGGTATCGACGTGCAGCGGAACGCCGCCGATCCAGGTGCCTGTCGGCCGCAGGTCGCGGTCGAGGCATACCCAATCGGCGCGCATCCCGGCGGCGAGCGCGCCGCGCTGGTCGGCCAGCGACAGGAAATGCGCCGGCGTGGTGCTCGCCATGACGGCAGCGTCGGGGACGGACAGACCGGTCACCTCCACCGTGTTGCGCAGCGCCGACGCCATGTCGAGATGCGTCCCGGCGAGCGTGCCGTCGCTGAACACGCAGACGCCGTCGCGTACCGTGATGCGCTTGCCCTGCAGCATGAATTCGGTCGCATCGGTGCCCACGGTCGGCATCGCGTCGGTGACCAGCATCAGCCGGTCGACTCCCTTGGCCTTGACCGCGATCCGTACCGCCGCCGGATGGAGATGCGCGTCATCGACGATCAGCCCGCACCAGATGTCCGAATCGAGCGCCGCGCCGACCAACCCCGGCGCGCGATGGTGGAGCGGCGACATCGCGTTGAACAAATGCGTGACGCCGGTCAGTCCCGCGCCGATCGCGGCCTTTGCTTCGGCATAGCTCGCGTCGCTGTGTCCCGCGCTCACGATCACGCCATGGCGGGTCAGCGTCGCGATGTCTTCCGGCGCACATTGCTCGGGTGCCAGCGTCAGCATCACCCGCCCGCGTCGCGGCGCGGTGAGCAGCGCAAGTGTTTCGGCATCTAGCCGGCGGATGCGATGCGCCTCATGGATGCCGCGCTTCACCGCATTGATGAAGGGGCCCTCGACATGGATGCCGATCACGCCCGGCACGCCTTGCACAATCGCCGCATCGACCGC
>JBHYGP010000178.1:0-4639 GCA_051858935.1 Sphingomonas sp. | reverse complement strand
TGCTCCGGGCGAACGCCACATCGTCGAAGTGGCCAACGACCGTGCCGATCTGGATAACGCGGCGCGAATGGATTGCGACGCGATAATGCTCCACGCATCCGATGATCGCGCATTGCTCTCCTCCGCGTTCGACCATGCCCAGCGCGGGGTTCGCATCGTGCTTGGCATTGACGCGCCCGATGTGATGGCGGCGATCGCCCGCCTCCGTGCGGCGCGGCTTGAGCGGCATTTGCTCGCGTTCGCCCTGCGCGTTGCGATCGCGGCGCGGGAGGCGCGCGGCCTATGCCCGGCCTGCCGCCAGCCGGCCCAGGCGGCCGGCTCCGAATCCGCCTTGCTCGGCGTCGATCCCGGCACGGTGATCTACCGCGCTGCCGGGTGCGGAACCTGCGACGGTACTGGATTTCTTGGCATGGTGACGTTGTTCGAGACCGTCGCAGTCGATCCGGCGCTGCGCCGCTTGCTGGCCGAGGGCGGCGATATCGCGATCCTGGCGCGACACGCCTTTGTCCGCGCGCCGACGCTGGCCGGATCGGCTCGCGCGCTCGCGCGGGAGGGGCGAATCACCGTCGATGCCGCCATCGCGATCGCGCGCACAGCGGGTGCGGGACCGATCACCGCGACCGCGCATCCGCATCTGTTGCCGGCATGACCGCAGGCGCTTGACGCTTGCCGGACGCGTCGCTAAGCGCGCCACTTCCACGGCGATCGTAGTTCAATTGGTTAGAGCACCGGCTTGTGATGCCGGAAGTTGCGGGTTCAAGTCCCGTCGGTCGCCCCATTTTCCCACCGCTGACATTTTTGGCTGGCGCTGGGCCGCGCGGAAGAATATTACGCGCGCTCGAAATATTCTTAGCCGACTGGAAGCGCCATGACTGCCGTGTGGGACCTGCCCGATTTCGATGCGCATGAGGGGGTTCACCTCATCACCGACCCGGCCAGCGGGCTGCGCGCGGTGATCGCGGTCCACTCGACCAAGCTCGGCCCGGCGGCGGGCGGCGTGCGCTTCTGGCACTATGCCGATGGCAATGCCGCGATCACCGATGCGCTGCGCCTGTCGCGCGGCATGAGCTTCAAGAACGCCATGGCCAGCCTGCCCTTGGGCGGCGGAAAGGGTGTGGTGCTCGCTCCCGAACCCGGCGCGACGATCAGCGAGGCAGAGTTGATCGCATTCGGCGAGGCGGTCGAATCGCTCGGCGGCCGCTACGTCACGGCGGAAGACGTCGGCATGTCCGAAGAGCGGATGAAGGTCATCGCGACCCGCACCCGCCATGTCTCGGGCCTGCCCGTGGCGGGCGGCAATGCGGGCGGCGACCCCGGCCCGTTCACCGCGCTCGGCATCTATCTCGGCGTCAAGGCGGCGGCAAAGCGCGCGCTGGGCACCGAATCAATGGCCGGCGTGCATGTCGCGGTGCAGGGCGTGGGCAGCGTCGGCGGCGGTCTCGCCCGCCGCCTCGCCGCCGATGGCGCCAAGCTGACGCTGGCCGACGTCAACGCCGACAAGGCGGCGGCGCTCGCCGCCGAACTGGGCGCTGACGTCGTCGCGGCGGACGTGATCGCCACCGTCGAAGCCGAAGTATTCAGCCCCAACGCGCTCGGTGCGATCCTGACGGAGGACAGCATCGCCGCGCTCCAGTGCAAGGTCGTCGCGGGCGGCGCGAACAACCAGCTGGCGAAGCGGGGCGACGGCGCGCGCATCCACGCGCGTGGCATCCTCTACGCCCCCGATTACGTCATCAACGCCGGCGGCATCATCAATGTCGGGCTGGAATATCTGGGGCAAGGCGACCGCGCCGAGGTCGAAGCGCGCATCGCCAGGATCCCCGATCGCCTCAATGAGGTGTGGGACGAAAGCGCCCGCACCGGCGACCCGGCGAGCGAGGTTGCGGATCGGATCGCGATGCGGTTGATCGGGCGGGGGTGAGAGCCACCGGGATCTTTAGTCCTGCAACCAGTCCGCCGTGATCGCGCCCCGATGCCCTTCCGGCGCGAGCGAGCTTCGAAGGGCCTCTAATAGCGGCGGCAGCTCCTGCGTGAAGGCATAGGGCGGGTTGACGATGAACAGGCCCGCGCCGTTGTAGATGCCGGGCTGGTCGGCATCATATAACCAATGCTCGACGACCAGGAATTTCGGGATGCCGAGGTTCCGCAGCTTGTTCTTCCACTGCTGATGCGTCACGCGGTCCTTCAGCGGATACCAGATGACCGTCACGCCATGCGCCCATTTACGGTGCGCCGCGGCGAGGGTGGCGGTGATGCGGGCGCGCTCATCGGTCTGCTCATAGGGCGGATCGACCACCACCACGCCGCGCGCCGTGCGGGTCGGAACCATCGCCAGCCACAGCTCATAGGCATCGCGCGCATGCACGGCGGCAGGCGTCCCGCGCATCGCGCCGCGCAGGGCGTATACGTCGTCGGGATGTTTTTCGTTGAGGATCAGCACGTCTTGCGGGCGCAGGAGTTGCGCCAGGACCTGCGGCGATCCGGGATAGAGACGCGGTTCGGTCCCGACATTCACCGCCTGCACCGCGGCGCGATAGTCGCCCAGCAAGGGGTTCGTGTCGTCAACGACCCGCAGCACGCCTTGTGCAGCCTCGCCGGTGCGTTGGGCCTGTTCGCCGCCAAGGTCGTAGAGCCCGCAGCCGGCATGGGTGTCGATCAGGGTCAGTGCGCCCGGCTTTTGCTGCAAGGCCCGGACCAGCGCGATCAGCAGGCTGTGCTTCACGACATCGGCGCTGTTACCGGCATGGAAGGAATGGCGATAATTCATTGAAAATCCAAAACCCTGCCGCTCTGCCTCAGTCCGCGCTGCTAGCCGAGCGGGGGGCGTCGAAGCCCCGTTGAGCGGAGCCTCAAATCAGCTTTCGCGCTCGGCGGCAACCGGAAGCAGCGTCAGCTGCGATCGCAATCCCGGCGGTACCGCGCCCTGACGTTCAGCTAGGCCCGGCCAGATCGGTCGTGCTAGAGCGACCGACATGTCAAAGTCTCAAAGCAAAGGCGGTGCCGTCCAGGTCGACGGCATTCTCTACGATTGGCACCTTCAACGCGAGCCGCATCTGTCCGATGACGAAGGGTGGCGGGGCATGACCATCGCCCTGCAACAGCGCGATGCCAGACGCGAGGCCCTTGTCGAATTTCCACCACCCAAGCGGCTGATGAAAGGCTTGCCGCCCGGTCGGCTCCAGCTCGACGACGCGACGATTTCGCGCTGCGTGCGCGCCGCGCTGTCGGCGGGATGGGAGCCGGCGACGCGGGGAAAGCCGGTCGTGTTCATGGTAGACTCCGAAGGCAATTGAGGTGCCTGGCACTGCTACGGGCCGACCGCACCTGATGGTGCACGTCAGACTGGAGTCGCGGCCGCTTCGGATAGGGCCGAAGGGGGACCGGAGCAAATTCTGCGATATCAATTTCCAGGGCGAGTCGGACATATGCCTCATCTGAGCGCAGCCCAGGCCAGCCTCATGGTCACGCACCTGATGCCCGAAATCGAGAACGGCAAATTTCCGCGAAACATGAAGATCGGCGCACCATGCGCTGGCAGCCATGAGCGAACCTCCGCCGAATAGAGTGATACGCGTCGCGCCCGGCAACCTTGGCTTGTCCGACATGGTGCCAGACTATTACGCCATCGCCGACATGTTCGGCCACAACTACGAAACCGCCTATCAGTTTGTCATGGGCAAGCCATCGGCGATCAAGGGCCGTGACGCCGCTATCGGTGCGCTGGGCGATTTCTCGAAATTCGATTCGGCCGATCGCTCGGAACGTCGCGAAGCGAGGCGCGCCAAGCGCGCGTGGGACAAGAACCGGCGGGTACGCAAGGCACTGATGCAGGACCTACGCTGATATTCCCGAACCTGCTGCATTCCCCAAGCTTGTCCACGCTCATGGTGGATCGCCTCAACAAGGTCGACGCCTCGGGTCGAAATCCTTGGTCGCGGATTTCGCCTCCGCGCTCAAACGGGTCAGCGCCGCGCTCGGCTGGGCGAGCAGCGACGCGGCGATTGCGGCGGCAGTGGCGGCGACGCGGTTCGGCCGGCTGCGCGCCGAGGAATCGGCCGGCAATTTCCCCGAAAGCCTGCACGGCGATCGCCCGTTCTTTCGTCGCGGCGTTGCGGGCGGATGGCGCGATACGCTCAGCACTGCTCAGGTCGCAAGGATCGAGCGTGACCATGGCGATGTCATGGCGCGGCTCGGTTATCTCTAACCGTTCGAGCCCTCGACCCAGCGGATGAACCGGCCATAATGGATGCCGCGACCGAACAGGTCGAGCATGTCGGTGGCGCGTGCCATTGCCGCATCTGCGTCGGCTGGCCAATCCTCGGCCACCGCGCGCAGGCGGGGAAGGTCGATCATCGCGCGCGCCGCCGGTGAGGCTTCCAGCCGGTCCAGTTCGGCCATGAAGGCCGGACGCAGCCGGGTCAGGCGGTGAAACCAGTCGCCATTCTGATAGCCACGCTTGTGCTCGGTCACCACCTGCTGCGGCACGCGGTCGCTTAGCACCGCGCGGGCGAAGGCGCGCGGCTGGCCGTCGCGCTGCCATAGCTCGGGCGGGAGCGCGAGGCAGAAATCGACCATCCTGCGGTCCCCCAGCGGATCGCGCAGGTCGCACCCGCTGACGTAGGGCGTGGCGGCCAGCCAC
>JBHYGP010000177.1:0-4643 GCA_051858935.1 Sphingomonas sp. | reverse complement strand
TGCATCGCGCGCGCGGGATGCGTCTCGGGAATGTTGAGCGCGGTGAAATTGTGCCAGTCGTCCTCGATCTCGGGGCCCGTCGCGACGGCAAAGCCCATATCGGCGAAAATTTCGGCAAGCTCGTCCATGACCTGGCTGATCGGGTGGACGGTGCCGGCCGCGACGCCATCGACCGGCAGAGTCATGTCGAGCGTCTCGCTCGCCAGCTTCGCCTCCAGCGCCGCGCCCTCCAGCGTCGCCTTGCGCGCCGCAATCGCCTCGGTCACTGCCTCGCGCAGGCCGTGGATGCGCGGACCGGTCTCCTGTCGCTCCTCAGGGCTCATCCCGCCCAGCGTCTTGAGCAGCCCGGTGACGGCGCCCTGCTTGCCCAGCGCGTGGACGCGCACCGCCTCCAGCGCATCGACGCCGGTAGCCGCGTCGATCGCGGCGAGAAGGTCGGCCTTAAGTTGGTCGAGATCGGTCATCGGATTTCCGTTCATTGGTCTAGTGGCCCGAACCGCAGTCGGGCGCGAAGGTCAAGCCCGACTGCCCAGCAAAGCGATGCCGAACGCGACGAACACGCCGCCGGTCACCCGATTGAACAGCCGCTGGCGGTTCGCGGGGGCCAGCCAGGTGGCGAGCGACCGGCCGCCCAGCGCATACATGCCGAACCAGAACGCCTCGATCACCGCAAAGCTGGCGACCAGGATGGCGAGCTGGGGCGCGAACGGCGCGCTGGTATTGATGAACTGCGGGAACAGCGCGGCGGCAAAGATGATCAGCTTGGGATTGGAAAATCCGGTGCCGAGCCCCGCGCCGAACATCGCGGGCAGCGAGGGCGGGGCAGGCTTTTCCGCATCGGGATCGCCGCCACCCACCGGCGCCCGCCACGCCTTGATCCCTAGCCAGACGAGATAGCCGACCCCGGCATAGCGCAGCACGTCGAACAACATCGGCGACGCCTTGAGCAACGCGCCCAGTCCCGCCGCCGACGCAAGCAGGCAGACGAGGTTGGCGGTCATCAGCCCCGCCATCGACGCGACTGATCGCCGCGCACCATGATGGATGCTCTGCACCATGACATGCAGCATGTTCGGCCCCGGCGTCGCAGAGATCAGGAACACCGCGGTGACGTAAAGCCACCAGGTCTGGAGCGTCATTGCGCGGGCCCTTGCTGTGTGACGGGTTTCATTCGGCGTCTCTGCTCTCGATCAGCATCCCGAATTTCTCGGCGAGCTGGCCGATCCAGCGAATGGTGAAAAAGGCGAGTATGGGTGCCCCGAACGTCATCGCAACGAGCGCGAGCATCGCCAGAGCAAGCGCGACTCCTGTCACGATCCGATCGAGATAGAGGCGTCGACACAGTCTGGCGATGGGTGCCATCCGCGCATCCAGCCAGCGATTGGCGCGCGCGATCGGCGTGTTCATCTGGCGATCGGCCAGCGCATCCCATCGCGCGACATTTCCTTCGGGCAGGTCGAGAAGGATGGTCGGGTGCTCGATGCGCAAGCGGTTCAGGAGCTGCTGAACTTCCCAGCTGGCCGACCCTCGCGTCAGCCCTGTCGGATCGGCCAACATGCGAAAAATCTTTGCCGTGCGGGTGCCCGATTCGAGCAGGGTGGCGTAGAGCATGTTGTCCGCCCGTCGCTGCATCACGTGATGAATTGCCGGAGGACAATCCCAATCGGCGATTCTTTCGTCCCATCGAAAATAATCGATGCACGGCCCGATCAACGCGTTGGTGCGAGGGAGGCCGCTCAATATCCGGTGTGCGGCCCATTGCTCGATCTGCGCGGCATGGTCGATTTCGAGCATGTCCGGGTGCGTCAGAATCTGACGCAAATGTCTCTGCACGTCGTCGAATATCGCTTCACGCGACAAGTCGCCATCGACGAGCCTGTCGATCATGCGAAGGTCAGTCAGCCATTCGGGCGGTGCCGGCGGCTCGAACGCTGCCGTCGATGCGTGCTGGTGCTGCCGCGATTCCGCCATTTCCGGCTCATGCCGGGGAGCGGTCTGCGGCCGCGCTGTCCGCGCCGAAGCCTGCTCATAGGCACTCCGCAACGCGATGAAGGCGGCCGGGTCACGTTCGGGATCGATCGATCTGAGTTGCCGCGCATAGGCCGCACGGACCTGTCGCGTATCGTCCGTTGGGTCGATTCCCAGAGTTTTCCACATGACCTACGCCCCCCAAGGCAAACGTCGCCCATTCACTGCGTTTAAGCCAGCCGCCCAATCGGTTCAGGCCAAGAAAAAGGGCGCCGGTGGATGATCCACCGGCGCCCCGTATTCGGTCGCTACAGGTCGCCTCAGGCGGCCTGGGGCAGAGCCGCCTTCGCCTGCGCGATGATGGCGGTAAACGCATCACCTTCGTGCATCGCGATGTCGGCCAGGACCTTCCGGTCCAGTTCGATGCCGGCGAGCTTCAGCCCGTGCATGAACTGCGAATAGGTCAGGCCTTCGGCGCGGACGCCGGCGTTGATGCGCTGAATCCACAGGGCGCGGAAGCTGCGCTTCTTAACCTTGCGGTCGCGATAGGCATACTGTCCGGCCTTTTCGACGGCCTGACGTGCGATGCGGATGGTGTTCTTGCGACGGCCATAATAGCCCTTCGCCTGATCCAAAATCCGCTTATGCTTCGCCTTGGTGGTTACACCACGTTTGACACGTGCCATGGTCTGCTACTCCTTACTTGAGGCCGTAGGGCGCCCAGAGGCGCACATGGCCGGCATCAGCTTCGGACAGGACCGACGTGCCGCGGTTGGTGCGAATATATTTCGCGTTGTGGCTGCTCAGGCGGTGACGCTTGCCGGCGACGCCGTGCTTCACCTTGCCCGTTGCGGTGAATTTGAAGCGCTTCTTCACACCGCTCTTGGTCTTCATCTTGGGCATTTTCGTCTCCTTTTACGCGCGACGAATTCTCGAACAGCCCCGGCAGCCCTTGTTAGCCGGGCGGTTCCTGAATCGCGGAAAGGCGGGCGCTTAGCGGGTTGGCGGCGGTTTGGCAACCGGCTGTGGCACCGTGCCGCGCCTCGCAAACCTTGAGCGACGCCCGAGGACGCGTTCGGCCGCCACGGCGGCACCCGCCCCGGCCGCGTAGGCAAGGAAATCCATCCAGTCGAATCCCGTGCCCAGCAGCGTGCGGGCGAGCGGGCTGTCGCGCCAACCGAGCAGGTCGAGAATGCCGATCCATTGCCCCAGTTCGACCAGCGCCGCGACCGCGAACGCTGCCGCCGCTGCCGGAACAACCCCAATGCGGGTGGTTGCGCGCAATCCGCAATAGACCAGCAGGACCGCGAGCGTGTCGCCGAGATGCGGCCGCACGAATCGGTCCCGCACATACAGCGCGATCACGACCTCGATCGCGAACAGCGTCACCGCCGCCAGCGCATAGCCGCGGTGCAGGCGCAGCATTCTCAATGCCCCCGGCAGGCAAGCGCCTCGACGATTTCCTCGATTCGCGCCGGGTCGCCCGCCGCAATCACCTCGCCATTGCTGCCCGCGTGGAGCGGATCGCCCTGCCAGTCGCACATGCGCCCGCCCGCGCCCTCGACCACCGGCACCAGCGCGGCAAAATCGTGCAGCTTCAGTCCGGCCTCGATCACCAGATCGAGATGCCCCGATGCGACCAGCCCGTAATTATAGCAGTCGCCGCCCAACACGGTGCTCAGCACCGCCGAATCGACATGCTCGAACGCATGCAGCTGCCCGTCGGTGAACAGGGCCGGGGAGGTCGTGGCGAGCAGTGCCTTGGACAGCTCGCGGCACCGCCGCGCCTGCGCGGGTTTGCCGTTGAACAGGGTCGGGCGCCCGGTGACCCCCAGCCAGCGCTCGCCGATGATCGGCTGGTCGATGATGCCCAGCACCGGCCAGCCATCCTCCAGCAATGCGATCAGCGTGCCAAAGATCGGTCGCCCGACGATGAAGCTGCGCGTTCCGTCGATCGGGTCGAGCACCCAGGTGCGCCCGCTCGATCCTTCGCGGTCGTCCTCTTCCTCGCCGACAATCGCGTCCATCGGGCGCTCGGCGATGATCAGGCGGCGCATCGCCGCCTCCGCCGCCTTGTCGGCGAGCGTGACGGGAGAGGCGTCGTCCTTGGCCTCCAGCCCATGTTCGGCGCGGAAATAGGGGCGGATCGCCGCGCCCGCCGCATCGGCAAGGCGCTGGGCAAGATCGATATCGGCTTGGCTGACTGGCATGCGCCCCGCCTAGCGGGACGCGCGCCCGATTAGAAGGCCGATCAGAACGGCAGCCAGCGGCGCTTTTCGCTGAACTTCATGTAACCGACATTGGCGCCCGCCCGCCATCCGACGCCCAGCCGCACCGGGATCAGCACCACGTCGCCACGACGCAGATAGCTGGCGGAGAAGCCGCCGACGAAATAGAGCCGCCCCTCGCCCGCCGGGAAGCGCTTGTACAGCTCCTGGCTGTCATAGAGATTATAGACCAGCACGAACACCTTGTTGGCGTCGCCGCCAATGTCGAATCCCACCGACGGCCCGGTCCAGTAAACGTCGCGTTCGCCCTCGACCGCATGGACCATCGTGCCCGATCCATAGCGCAGCCCGACCACCACCGCGCCCGACCCTTCGGAGCCCGCAATATAGGCGTTGGGCTCGCCCTGATCCTTCAATATGTCCTCGATCAGCGCGGCCAGCCCGGTC
>JBHYGP010000176.1:0-4653 GCA_051858935.1 Sphingomonas sp. | reverse complement strand
GTTCGTGGATCAGCTCCTCGATCTTCGCGGTCGCGATCGGGTCGAGCGCCGAGCACGGCTCGTCCATCAGGATCACTTCGGGATCGACCGCGATGGCGCGCGCGATGCACAGCCGCTGCTGCTGGCCGCCCGACAGCGCGGTGCCGCTGTCCTGCAGCCGGTCCTTGACCTCTTCCCACAGGCCGGCGCGCTTGAGCGAGCGCTCGACGATCGCGTCCATGTCACCGCGCGCGCGCGCCAGGCCGTGGATGCGCGGGCCATAGGCGACGTTTTCGTAAATCGATTTGGGGAAGGGGTTGGGCTTCTGGAACACCATGCCGACGCGGGCGCGCAGTTGCACCACGTCCATCGACTTTTCGTAGATGTCCTCGCCGTCGAGCATGATCCGGCCCTCGACGCGCGCGCTGGCGACGGTGTCGTTCATGCGGTTGAGCGTGCGCAGGAAGGTCGACTTGCCACAGCCCGACGGGCCGATGAATGCGGTCACATTCTCCATGTCGACGTCGATCGACACGTCGCGGATCGCCTGTTTCTCGCCATAGAAGACGTTGACGCCGCGCGCCGACATCTTGGGCGCGGCCCCGGCCCGGGCGGGCGCGGCGCTGTCGACGGCGGTGCTTGCATAATCGATTTGGGTCATCACCAGCGGGTCTCGAAGCGGTTGCGAAGATAGATGGCGATGGCGTTCATCGCGAGCAGGAAGATGAGCAGGACGATGATCGCGGCGCTCGTCTTTTCAACGAACCCGCGGCTCACCTGATCCGACCACAGGAAGATTTGCACCGGAAGCACAGTGGCGGGCTCGAACACGCCGCCCGGCGGGGTGACGATGAACGCGCGCATGCCGATCAGCAGCAAAGGCGCGGTCTCGCCCAGCGCGCGGGCCATGCCGATGATCGTGCCGGTCAGGATGCCGGGCAAGGCGAGCGGCAGGACGTGGTGGAACACCACCTGGATCCGGCTCGCCCCGATGCCGAGCGCCGCGTCGCGGATCGACGGCGGCACCGCCTTGATCGCGTTGCGGCCGGCGATGACGATGACCGGCATGATCATCAGCGCCAGCGTCATGCCGCCCACCAACGGGGCCGAGCGCGGCAGGTGCATGAAATTCAGGAACATCGCGAGCCCGAGCAGGCCGAAGATGATCGAGGGGACCGCCGCCAGGTTGTTGATCGACACCTCGATCAGGTCGGTCCAGCGGTTCCGCGGGGCATATTCCTCAAGATAGATGGCCGAGAAGACGCCGATCGGGAAGGCGATCAGCAGCGTCACGAGCATCGTCAGCAGCGACCCCTTGAGCGCGCCCCAGATGCCGACCCCGGTCGGGTCGGTAGCGTCGGAGCCGGTCAGGAAGTCGATGTTGAAGCCCTGCTTCAGCGTACCCTCGTCACGCAGCCGCACCGCGACCTTGGTCACTTCGGGATCGTTGCCGTCACCCTTTGCAGCAAGCGCGATCGGGGAGGAGGCGGGCACGTCGATCGACGCGCGCCCCTGCAGCAGTTCGGGCCGGGCCTTCAACTCGTCGCGCACGGCAACCCAGGCGCTTTCCGAGATATAGTCTGCGCCGTCAGGTCCGAAGGCGGCGACAGCTGCGTTGGCGACGACATCGTTCAGTCCGGCACTGGCCAGCGCCAGATCGGCACCCTTGCCGCGCAGCTGTTCCGGCGTAACCTCGAGCGCGGCGGCCTTGAAGTCGATCGGTAGCGCGATCTCGGCGCGCTGGAACCCGCCAATGCCCTGCCACAACATGGTGATGAGCAGGAAGGCGAGGAAGCTGGCCGAGCCGACGACTGCCGCCAGCCCCCACATGCGGAAGCGGCGCTCCTTGGCATAGCGGGCGCGGATGCGCTTTTGCATCGCGTCGGTCTTCCAGCCGGTCGGGGCCGCAGCGGCGGGCGCTTCGGAGCTGGTCGGCAGCTGCGGGATGAGGCTCTCACTCATAAGCTTCGCGATACTTTTTGACGACGCGCAGCGCGACGATGTTGAGGAGGAAGGTGATCATGAACAGCGTCAGGCCTAGCGCGAAGGCGGCGAGCGTCTTGGGGCTGTCGAATGCGGTTTCGCCGGTCAGCAGGTCCACGATCTGCTTGGTCACCGTGGTCGCGCCGTCGAACGGGTTGAGCGTGATGTTGGCGGCACCCGATGCGGCCATGACGACGATCATCGTCTCGCCTATCGCGCGGCTGACCGCCAGCAGGATGCCGGCCACCACGCCCGGCAGTGCGGCGGGGATCAGCACCTTCTTGATCGTCTCGCTGGTCGTCGCGCCCATTGCGAGGCTACCGTCGCGCATCGCGGTCGGCACGGCGGCGATTGAATCGTCGGCCATCGACGAGACGAACGGGATGATCATGATGCCCATCACCAGCCCTGCCGACAGCGCGCTCTCTGCCGATGCGAACTGGAAGCCCAGCATGACCGCAAAGTCGCGGATCAACGGCCCGACGGTCAGCGCGGCGAAATAGCCGTAAACGACGGTCGGAACGCCCGCGAGGATCTCAAGGATCGGCTTCATCCACGCACGGAAGCTGCGCGGCGCATATTGGGTGAGGTAGATCGCGCTCATCAGGCCGAAGGGGATCGCGATAATCATCGCGATGACCGCACCGATGAAGAAGGTACCCCAGAATAGCGGCAGCGCGCCGAGATTTGCTCCCGGATCGTCCGCGCGGATCACCTGCGGGCTCCAGTTCAGTCCGAACAGGAAGTCGGTGATCGGCACGATCGAGAAGAAGCGGACGCTTTCGAAGATCAGCGAGAGGAAGATGCCAAGCGTCGTCAGGATCGCGATCAGCGATGCGACGAGCAGCAGCATCATGACCGCGCGCTCGAACTTGGTCCGTGCGCGGAAATCCGGTTTGACCTTGGTGAAGGCAAACGCGCCGAACGCGAAGGCGAGGATCAACGCCAGCGCGGTGCCGATCCAGTTGTAACGGGTGAGCGCGGTCGCATAGGCGGGCGCGAGCTGTTCGGCGAGGGGGTAGAACGCCCCCTGGCTGCTGCCCTCCGCAAGGCTGCGCGCTTCGTTGAGGATCGTCTCACGCTCGAACCCGAACGCGGGCAGCTGGCTGGCGGCGGGGCTGGAGAGCACCGATTCGGTGACCAGCCCCGGGCTGACATTCGCCCAGACGAGGATGAAGATCAGCGCCGGGACTACCGCCCAGGTCGCGACATACCAGCCATGCTGGCCGGGCAGGCTGTGCAGCCGCTTGGCTGACAGCCCACGCGCCATGCGGGCAGCCTTGGCGCGTGCCGTCAGCCAGCCGATCAGCCCGAGACCGAGGACGAGGAACAGGAGAGCGAAAACGTTCACCGGTCGAAACCGCCTATCTGTGAGGGATGGTGGGGATCGACAGGCCTATTCGAGGTCGCTGCGCTTCATCGTCACGCCCTGTGCGATGACGTCGCTCGCCTTGCTGCGATCCGCATCGGACGATGCGATCATGCCGCGCTTGGTCAGCGGCCCCTCGGGCTCCCACATCTTGGTGTACTGGCCCAGGAACTCGTTGATCCCCGGTACGGCCTTCAGATGCTGTTTCTTGACGTAGATGAACATCGCGCGGGCGCCCGGATACTGGCCCGACGAGATCGCCGCATAGCTGGGATCGACGCCGTTAACCGGCACGCCCTTCAGACGCGATGCATTCTCTTCGAGATAGGAATAGCCGAACACGCCGATTGCATTGGGATTGGCGGTCAGCTTCTGCACGATCAGATTGTCGTTCTCGCCCGAGTCGACATAGACGCCGTCCTCACGCACCCGGGTGCACAGTTCCTTGGCCTTGTCCTTGTCGGTCTTCTCGATTTCCTTGACCTGCGGATACGCCTCTTCGCAGCCCGGATGCATGATCAGCTCGTGCAGCGAGTCGCGCGTGCCGCTGGTCGCGGGCGGACCCATGATCGAAATCGGCACGGCCGGAAGCGACGGGTTGATGTCCGACCACAGCTTCGCGGTGTTGGGCTGGCCCATCGGGGTCGCGGCAAGCGCGCGATAGGCTTCGGCGAGCGTCAGTTTGATCTTCGGGCCATTGATCGATTCGGCAAAGGCGATGCCGTCCATGCCGACCTGAACTTCCATGATCTCGGTCACGCCGTTGCGCTGGCACAGGTCGAATTCCGACGCGGTCATGCGGCGCGAGGCGTTGGTCATGTCGGGATGCTGCGGGCCGACGCCCGCGCAGAACAGCTTCATGCCGCCGCCGGTGCCGGTCGATTCGATCACCGGCGCCTTGAAGCTGCCCGAGTTCACGAACTGCTCGGCGACCATCGTGGTGAACGGATAGACGGTCGACGAGCCGACGATCTTGATCTGGTCGCGGGAGGCCTGGCCACCGCCGCTGCCGCCGCCACAGGCAGAAAGCGTGAGCGCCGAAAGCGCGATCAGAGTGAAGCTGCGCATCATGATTCCCCACGGCCATTTTGCGAGTCGCGGGACAGTGGCCGGGCCTGTCCGCGACCGGCCCTCTGTTTCAATTGCGTGACGTTATGATGACACAGCCTCTGGAATCGGTGCGGTGGGCAGCAGGATGGTGACGGCGGTGCCTTCTCCCACGGTGCTGGCGATATCGAGCCGCCCGCGATGTCGCTCAACGATATGCTTGACGATGGCGAGGCCCAGGCCGGTGCCGCCCGCCGCGCGACTGCGGCTCGAAT
>JBHYGP010000175.1:0-4683 GCA_051858935.1 Sphingomonas sp. | reverse complement strand
GGGGCGGAGCGGTCGCATACGCCGCGACCCCCACCCCGTACCCCTCCCCACAAGGGGGAGGGGGGCGTCCGCGTCGGCGGATTTCTTTTGAAAGGCGCATTCGTTTCAGATCCTCCCTCCCCCTTGTGGGGAGGGATACAGGGTGGGGGTATGACGCCGCCGCATCGCTTCCCCAATCCGAACGCGAACGGAGGGTGTCATGACCAACCCCCGGCTCGAAAAATGGCGTGCGCTCGCCGAAAAGGAAATCAAGGCCGACCCTGAAAAGCTCGTCTGGCACACGCCGGAGGGCATCGACGTCAAGCCGCTCTACACGGCCGACGATCTCTCCGGCATCGCGCATTTGGACTCCATGCCCGGACAGGCGCCGTTCCTGCGCGGGCCACGCGCCACGATGTATACAGGCCGGCCCTGGACGATCCGGCAATATGCCGGCTTCTCGACGGCCGAGGCCTCGAACGCCTTCTACCGCAAGGCGCTCGCCGCCGGCCAGCAGGGCGTCTCGGTCGCCTTCGACCTCGCCACCCATCGCGGCTACGACAGCGACCATCCCCGCGTCGAGGGCGATGTCGGCAAGGCGGGCGTGGCGATCGACAGCGTCGAGGACATGAAGATCCTGTTCGACGGGATTCCGCTCGACCAGATGTCGGTCAGCATGACGATGAACGGCGCGGTGATCCCGATCCTCGCCTTCTTCATCGTCGCGGGGGAGGAGCAGGGGGTCGACCAGAGCCTGCTCGACGGGACCATTCAGAATGACATTCTGAAGGAGTTCATGGTCCGCAACACCTATATCTATCCGCCCGAACCGTCGATGCGGATCATTTCAGATATTTTTGCATATACGTCAGCCAACATGCCGAAATTCAACAGCATTTCGATCTCCGGCTATCACATGCAGGAGGCCGGGGCGACGCAGGTGCAGGAGCTGGCCTTCACCATCGCGGACGGCATGGAATATGTGAAATACGGCGTCGCCAGTGGGCTCGACATCGACAAGTTCGCCGGGCGGCTCAGCTTCTTCTTCGCAGTCGGTATGAACTTCTTCATGGAAGTCGCTAAATTGCGGGCGGCACGGGTCTTGTGGCATCGCGTAATGACGCAGCTGGGCGCGAAAGATGAGCGCAGCAAGATGCTGCGGACGCATTCCCAGACCAGTGGCGTGTCGCTGACCGAGCAGGATCCCTACAACAACGTCATCCGCACCACGATCGAGGCGATGGCGGCGATGCTGGGCGGGACGCAGAGCCTGCACACCAATGCGCTGGACGAAGCGATTGCGCTACCGACCGATTTCTCCGCGCGCATCGCCCGCAATACGCAGCTGGTGATCCAGGAAGAGACGGGCATGACCAATGTCGTCGATCCGCTGGGCGGCAGTTACTATGTCGAGGCGCTGACGCAGGAGCTGGTCGACAAGGCATGGGCGATCATCGAGCGGGTCGAGGGCGAGGGCGGGATGGCCAAGGCGGTCGCCGCCGGCTGGCCCAAGGCGATGATCGAGGAAGCCGCCGCCGCCACCGCCGCGCGGATCGACCGGGGCGAGCAGGTGATCGTCGGGGTCAACAAATACCGCAAGGCCGAGGAAGACCCGATCGAGACGCTCGACATCGACAACCACGCGGTGCGCGAGGCGCAGGTCGCCCGGATCGCGCGGGTCAAGGCGGAGCGTGACGACGCGGCGTGCCGGGCGGCGCTGGACGCGCTGCGCGAGGGCGCGCGGGGCGAGGGTAATCTGTTGGAGCTGGCGGTCGTGGCGGCGCGGCATCGTGCGACGCTGGGCGAGATCAGCCTGGCGATGGAGGATGTGTTCGGGCGGCACGGGACGGTGCCGACCCCGGTCAAGGGCGTCTATGGCGGCGCCTATGATGCGGACCAGAGCTGGGAGCGGCTGAAGGACGGCGTCGCGGCTACGGAGCGCCGGCTGGGCCGCGCGCCGCGGATGCTGGTCGCGAAGATGGGGCAGGACGGGCATGACCGTGGAGCGAACCTGGTGTCGTCGGCGTTCGGCGATCTGGGGTTTAGCATCGTCCCGGGCCCGTTGTTCCAGACGCCGCAGGAAGCCGCCGAGCTGGCGCTGGCGGAGGATGTCGATGTGGTCGGCGTCTCCAGCCTGGCGGCAGGGCACAAGACGCTGATCCCGCAGCTGATCGGCCATCTGCGCGATGCCGGGCGCTCGGACATCAAGGTGATCGCGGGCGGGGTGATCCCGGCGCAGGACTATCAGATCCTGCGCGACGCGGGGGTTCAGGCGATCTTTGGCCCCGGAACGAACCTTGTGAAGGCTGCCGAGGAAGTGTTGACGCTGCTCGGCCACAATATGCCGCCCAAAGAGGAAGCGGCGGAGTGAATGCCTCCACATCCCTTCGCCCTGAGCTTGTCGAAGGGCAGCCCTTGCCTTTCGTGGGCGCAGGGAAGAACGGTGCTTCGACAAGCTCAGCACGAACGGAAGATATGATGACCGCCACCCGTACCGACTGGACCCGCGACGAGATCGCCGCGCTGTTCGACCTGCCGTTCATGGAGCTGGTCTATCAGGCCGCGACCGTCCACCGCGCGCACTTCGCGGCGGATGAAGTGCAGCTGTCGACGCTGCTCAGCATCAAGACCGGCGGGTGCCCGGAGGATTGTGGGTACTGCAACCAGTCCACCCATGCCGAGACCGGACTCAAGGCGACCAAGCTGATGGATGTGCGCGCGGTGCTGCAGGCGGCGGCGCAGGCCAAGGACAATGGCTCGTCGCGCTTCTGCATGGGCGCGGCGTGGCGCAACCCCAAGGACCGCGACATGCCCGCCATTGTCGAAATGGTGAAGGGCGTGCGCCAGATGGGTATGGAAACCTGCATGACTTTGGGCATGCTGACTGAGGCGCAGGCGGCGCAGCTCGCCGAGGCGGGGCTGGATTATTACAACCACAATATCGACACGTCGCCCGAGCGCTATGGCGAGGTGATCACGACGCGGACGTTCGAGGATCGGCTGGAAACGCTGGACCATGTGCGCGAGGCGGGGATTAATGTGTGCTGCGGCGGGATCGTCGGGATGGGCGAGACGCGGGGCGACCGCGTCGGATTTATCCATGCGCTGGCGACCCTGCCCAAGCATCCCGAGAGCGTCCCTGTGAACGCGCTGGTGCCGGTCAAGGGCACGGTGCTGGGCGACATGCTGCACGACACGCCGCTGGCGAAGATCGACCAGATCGAGTTCGTGCGCACGGTCGCGGTGGCGCGGATCACGATGCCGGAGTCGATGGTGCGGCTGTCCGCAGGGCGGGAGAGCATGAGCGACGAGACGCAGGCGCTTTGCTTTATGGCGGGGGCGAATTCGATCTTCACCGGCGACAAGCTGCTGACCACCGGCAATGCCGGGGACGACAAGGACGCGGCGTTGTTTGCTCGGCTGGGGATGCGGGCGATGGCGGGTGAGGTGAAGGCGGAGCTGGAGGCGGCGGAGTGAAATGGGCGGCCGGGGTTGCGGCAACTATCGCGTATTGGTCGGCGGCCATCTTCATCTCTCTAATGAACACCACCGTGGATTGCCCTGCTGAGACCGACTGTAAGAGCGCCTCACTTCAGCGTCTTTGGGATAATCTGGCCCTATCTGGGTGGATCTATGTCGCCGCAGTGTGTCTTTTCTTATTAATCATGCTCAGGAAGCGTTGGTCATAACGATGTTCAAGAAAATCCTGGTCGCCAACCGTGGTGAGATTGCGTGCCGCGTGTTCCGCACCGCCAAGCGGATGGGGATTGCGACGGTCGCGGTTTATTCCGACACCGACGCGCGGGCGCCGCATGTGCTGATGGCCGATGAGAGTGTGCGGCTGGGGCCGGCTCCGGCGGCGGAGAGCTATCTCAAGGCTGAGCTGATCCTGGCTGCGGCCAAGGCGACCGGCGCGGATGCGATCCATCCCGGTTACGGCTTCCTGTCGGAGCGTGAGAGCTTTGCCAAGGCGTGCGCGGAGGCGGGGATCGCCTTTGTCGGGCCGCCGGCCAATGCCATCGCGGCGATGGGGGACAAGATCGAGTCCAAGAAGCTCGCCAAGGCGGCGGGGGTCAATGTCGTTCCCGGCTATCTGGGCGAGATTGCCGACACCGATGAGGCGGTGAAGATCGCGTCGGACATCGGCTATCCGGTGATGATGAAGGCATCGGCCGGCGGTGGCGGCAAGGGGATGCGGCTGGCGTGGAGCGAACAGGACGTCCGCGAAGGCTTTGAGGCGACCAAGCGCGAGGGGCTGGCGAGCTTCGGCGACGATCGCGTGTTCATCGAGAAGTTCATCGAACAGCCGCGCCATATCGAGATCCAGCTGATCGGCGACCAGCATGGCAACATCCTTTATCTGGGCGAGCGCGAATGTTCGATCCAGCGGCGGCACCAGAAGGTGGTCGAGGAAGCGCCATCGCCCTTCGTCACGCCCGAGATGCGCCGCAAGATGGGCGAGCAGGCGGTCGCACTGGCGCGGGCGGTGGGATACTACAGCGCGGGGACGGTCGAGTTGATCGTCAGCGGTGCGGACAAGACCGGGGAGGGGTTCTACTTCCTCGAGATGAACACCCGGCTGCAGGTCGAGCATCCGGTGACCGAGGCGATCACCGGGCTCGATCTGGTCGAGCAGATGATCCGGGTCGCGGCGGGGGAGAAGCTGGCGTTCACGCAGGATGAGGTGACGCTGACCGGCTGGGC
>JBHYGP010000174.1:0-4704 GCA_051858935.1 Sphingomonas sp. | reverse complement strand
CTTGTCTTCGTAACAGGTCGTGCGCGTCACTTGCACCACCTTGCCGTCCTTGTCCTTGATCTCGTTGCGCCCCTCGACGCACGGCTTCTGTTCGGGTTGCTGCCCTTCGAACCCGTTCGTCCGCCACCCGACATACAGTGCCACCCCGGCCAGCGCCGCAATCAGCACCAGCCTGCGTTTGTCGAACCTGCGCTTCAGTTTCTCCAGCATGCCCCCTCCCTGCCTCACTCCGCCGCGCCCGGCAACTCCCCACGCAATCGCGCTTGCCCCGACGCGCCGCGTTCCCTACCTGTTCGCAATGTCCGTACCTCAGCCTTCGCCCGACGATCCCCCCTATCTGCGCGGCCTCAACGCGCCGCAGCGTGAAGCCGTGCTCACCGTCGACGGCCCGGTCCTCGTCCTCGCCGGCGCCGGCACCGGCAAAACCGCTGCGCTCACCGCGCGCCTCGCCCATCTGCTCTGGACCCGCCGCGCCTATCCGTCGGAGATCCTGTCGGTCACCTTCACCAACAAGGCCGCGCGCGAGATGCGCGAGCGCGTCCGCCACCATGTCGGCGACGCGGTTGAGGGGATGCCGTGGCTCGGCACCTTCCACGCGATCGGCGCGAAGATGCTGCGCCGCCACGCCGAGCTGGTCGGGCTGCAAAGCAACTTCACCATCCTCGACACCGACGACCAGCTCCGCCTGATCAAGCAGTTGATCGTCGCCAACGATCTCGACGAAAAGCGCTGGCCCGCGCGCCAGCTCGGCGGGCTGATCGACGGGTGGAAGAACAAGGGCCTGACCCCCGCGATGCTCGACGCGGGCGAGTCCGAGCATTTCGCCAATGGCAAGGGCCAGTCGCTCTACCAGCAATATCAGGACCGCCTGCGCGCGCTCAACGCCTGCGATTTCGGCGACCTGCTGCTCCACATGCTCACCATCCTGCGCACCCACCGCGACGTGCTCGCGCAATATCAGCAGCGCTTCCGCTACATTATGGTGGACGAGTATCAGGACACCAACAGCGTCCAGTATCTCTGGCTCCGCCTGCTCGCGCAGGAGCGCAAGAACATCTGCTGCGTCGGCGACGATGATCAGTCGATCTACAGCTGGCGCGGCGCGCAGGTCGAAAACATCCTGAAGTTCGAAAAGGACTTTCCCGGCGCCAAGGTTATTCGCCTCGAACAAAATTACCGCTCCACCCCCCACATCCTCGCCGCCGCCGGCGCGGTGATCGCCAACAATAGCGGCCGCCTCGGCAAGGAATTGTGGACCGAGATCGACGCGGGCGAAAAGGTCCGCGTCATCGGCGTATGGGACGGCCCGGAAGAAGCACGCCGCGTCGGTGAGGACATCGAGAGCGCCCGCATCCGCACCGGCAAATCGCTCGACGATTTCGCCATCCTCGTCCGCGCCCAGCACCAGACGCGCGAGTTCGAAGACCGCTTCATCGCGATCGGCCTGCCCTATCGCATCGTCGGCGGCTTCCGCTTCTATGAACGCGCCGAAATCCGCGACGCGCTCGCCTATCTCCGCCTGGTGCAACAGCCCGCCGACGACCTTGCCTTTGAACGCATCGTCAACGTCCCCAAGCGGGGTCTCGGCGACAAGGCGATCGCGAAGATCCACATGCTCGCGCGCGCCGAGGGCATCCCGCTCCTGACCGCCGCCGCACGCATCCTCGACACCGATGAGCTGACGCCTCAGGCCCGCCGCGCGCTCGGCAGCTTCGTCGGCGACGTCGCCCGCTGGAGCCAGATGCTCCGCGCGCCCGTGCCCACGGAGGGCGAAGCCCTGCCCGAAACCCGCATCGGCCAGCTTCCGCACACCGAACTCGCCCAGATCATCCTCGACGAAAGCGGCTACACCGCAATGTGGCAGGCGGACCGCACCGCCGAAGCCGCCGGCCGCCTCGAGAACCTGTCCGAACTCGTCCGCGCGATGGAGGAATATGAAACGCTCGGCGCGTTCCTCGAACACGTCTCCCTCGTCATGGACAATGACGCCAGCGCCGACGAGCCCAAGGTCACGATTATGACCATCCACGCCGCCAAGGGCCTGGAATATGACACCGTCTTCCTCGTCGGGTGGGAGGAAGGCGTCTTCCCCAGCCAGCGCTCGCTCGACGAAGGCGGCCTCGCCAGCCTCGAGGAGGAACGCCGCCTCGCCTATGTCGCGATCACCCGCGCCCGCCGCCTCGCCACCATCTTCCACGCCGCCAACCGCCGCATCTACGGCCAATGGACCAGCAGCATCCCCAGCCGCTTCGTCGGCGAGCTGCCCAAGGCGCATATCGAGGAAGAGACCACCATGACCGGCGGCGCGAGCCTATGGCGCGCCAACTGGAGCGAACACGCCGACCCCTTCGCCCATGTCGGACGCGGCACCGGCCGCGGCCCCGGCTGGCAACGCGCCGCCGCCCCCAGCTCGACCTTCACCACCGCCCCCAAGCGCGTGGCCGAAAACCGCGGCAGCGCGGTGAGCCTCGGCAACAAGGGCCGCGACGATCTGTCACTCGGCATGCGCGTCTTCCACCAGAAGTTCGGCTATGGCGAAATCGTCGAGATCGAAGGCAACAAGCTGGAGATCGAGTTCGAGACTGCGGGCAGGAAGCGGGTGATGGACAGCTTCGTCACAAAGGAAACCTGACCCTTCTTCTTCCCCCTCTCTCCGCTCGCGGGGAGAGAGTCGGGGAGAGGGGCCTATCCAAACAGGGGAACGCCAGAAAATGAGAGACCCCACCCTCCTCGCCCGAGCCCGCCACATGCGCCAAAACCCGACCCCGCCCGAAGTGCACCTCTGGTATCACCTCCGCGCCAAGCGCTTCGAAGCCACCAAATTCCGCTTCCAGACCGTGCTGGGCAATTACATCGTCGACTTCACCAGCCGCACCGCAATGCTCGCGATCGAAATCGACGGCGACACCCACGCGACCCAACAGGATTACGACGCCACCCGCACCAGCTATCTCGAAAGTGACGGCTTCCACGTCCTGCGCTTCATCAACAGCGACGTGATGACCAACCTCGACGCAGTCCTGACGACCATCGCCAACGCGATCAGCGAACGGCGGAAATAGCGCCCGTTCTTCCCCCTCTCTCTCCGCTTGCGGGGAGAGGGCCGGGGAGAGGGGCCTATCAAAACGGCAACAACGCCCGTGACCAGCTAGCCCCCTCTCCCGGCGCCGCTCCGCGCGCCACCCTCTCCCCGCAAGCGGAGAGAGGGAAGGTACTAACCTCAAGATTGAACTTCGCAGCGCAGTGTGCGAGCGAATGACGAGCAACGGGTGATAGCGAGACTACTACTCACTGAATATCAGAGCTCAGTTTAGGATAGAAAAATGTTCTTCAACGAATCTCGGGAATACAAAAGTCCGGTTCTTGTTGACGATTCTTTCCTGAGAGCGATACGCAATGCACTGGAACTCGCGAAACCAATCGTTCTAAAGAGCATAGCGGACAGTTCAGGCTTAACTGTATCAAATATTGGTCGCATTGCATCTGGAAAATCTGTTCCAAATATCGATAAATACAAACTATTGCATGTTAAAAGCCAGATAGCTTCATACGCAACAACTGAATACATCATAAAATTTCAAAGTGGCACCTCAGTGCAAACATCCGATTTCGATGAAATGATGGTAACACTGCAATATGAACCCAGCCATCCCAAATCCATCGAAGCAAGCATCGGGAAACATAGTGAATTTCATATATCGCTATCGGTAGGAAAGTGGACTCACATATCGGGAGAATTTTCGGCCAGAGGAAGTCGGGAAAACTCACTTAATATCAGGGATTCACTGGAGAAGGCATTCGCCAACGCGGAGCCTAGTTATTCATTTTTGCATAGCACCCACTTGGCAATAATAATTGGAATAATTAGCGGGATAATCGGGTTATCTGGATTTGCACTAGCTGGAGTTTACGTTTCTCGCACTCTAAATATAGAATCGCCGTTATATATTCCAGCACTTGGCGGAATTTTGTCGGCTATGGCGCCACTGTTTGGAATATGGGTCGGTTCAAAATTTCACAAAATTTTTCCTCGTGTATCTTTTACTTTTGGCCGTCAAGCGCGGAAGAGACAAGAGGCAGTAATGCTCATCTACGCCGCCATCACTATCTTCATTGTACCCTTACTATTCATGATGGCTGTGGATTAAGGGTATAAACGTGCCCGCCCTTTTCCGTTCCGAGACCTAACACAAGGCGCATATCGACATCGCTCCCGACCACCCCATCAGAACAAACCAAAAAACAAACCCCTTTCCTACAAACCCCATCCCAGCACATAAACTGGTGGATGACCGACTCACCCACCCCGCCCGCCGCGTCCGACGAGGATGAAGCCATCCTCGCCTTCACGCCCGCCCCAACCTGTGGCCGCGCCGATGGCTGGACTGCGCGGCGACAAACCGACTTCATCCACGCCCTCGCCGTCATGGGCACCGTTACCCGCGCCTGCAAAGCCGTCGGAATGAGCCGCCAGACCGCCTACAAATTGCGCGAGCGGCCCGAGGCGGCCGACTTCGCCCGTGCGTGGGATGCGGCGCTGATGATGGGTTATGATCGCATGTTCAGCATGGCGATGGACCGCGCGCTCAACGGCGTCACCCGCCCGCGCTATTATCGCGGGCGTCAGATCGGCACGATCACCCGCCCCGATTTCCGCATGGCGATGGCCGCGCTCGCCGAGCCTCCCGCACCGCCGCAGCGTCG
>JBHYGP010000173.1:0-4722 GCA_051858935.1 Sphingomonas sp. | reverse complement strand
CATCTCGCGCTTCACATTGGGCAGTTCGATGCCGATCACGCTGCGGCCGGGGATGGTCGCGACGCGCGCCGACACGGCGGACATGTTGCGCGCGATATCGTCGGCGAGCTGGACGACGCGGCTCGCCTTGATGCCGCTGGCGGGCTCCAGCTCGTACATCGTCACCACCGGGCCGGGGCGCACTTCGACGATCTGGCCCTTCACATGGAAATCGTCGAGCACCGACTCGAGCAGGCGGGCGTTGCGCTCGAGCGCCGCCTTGTCGATCGCGGTCGTTCCGCTTTTGGTCGGTTCCTTGAGCAGTTTGAGCGGGGGGAGCTGGTAGGTTCCCTTGAAATCGAGGGTCGCCTGCACAGGCTTTGCCTTGGGCGGGGCCGGGGCGGGGGCGCGCTCGGCGATCACCGGGCCGGGGCGTTCGTCGGGCAGCGCCACCTTGCGCGGGCGCGGGGCGGCGGGGGTGAAGACATCATCGGCGTCGTCGAAATCGGGTTCGAAGGGAAGGCCCGCCCCGGCCTCCCGCTGCGGCATTTTGGGCAGGCGGATATGCTGGCGGAAATCGAACTGCACGCTGCGCGCCCACAGGATGACGCCGCCGATACCGACGATCAGGCCGATCGCGCGGCCGCCCCACAGGGTCACGTCGGGATCGCCAATCAGGCCGAGTAGTCCGCGCACCCCGCCCGCAATGGCCAGGCCGAACAGTCCGCCCCACCCGCCGGGCAACGCCATCACCGCCGCGCTGGAGATCGAGGCGAGCGCGGCGCCCATCAGCGCGATGCCGCCGAGTGCGCCGAGCAGCATGCGCCGCCAGCTGCCCGCACCCTCGCCGCGCCACAGCCGCAGGCCGACGATAATGCCGACCGGGGCGAGCAGCACGATCGGCAGCCCGCCGACCGCGAGCAGCAGATCGGCCAGCCACGCACCCGGCTCGCCAAGCAAATTGCGCGCGGGGCCACCGGCGGCCGTATTCAGCGAGGGATCCTCGCCGCTATACGTCCCGATCGCGAGCACGGCGACGAGCGTGAACAGGAACAGCGCGATCGCGCCGACCATCGCCCCGCTCCGCCGTACCCCCGCCTTCATCGTGTCACGCCACAGCATCGGCTGCACCCGGCTCGCCATGTCCCCGCCCCAGATGTTCGTAAATCGTTCCAATCATCCCCCTTGCGGAGTCTGGCGTCAAGGCGGGGGCTGGGATAACGGGGTGGCATGAGTAAAGCGGACCTCTTGATCCTTGGCGGCGGACTGGTCGGGAGCGCGCTTGCCGTGGCGCTCGACGCGCATGGCATCTCCAGCATCGTGATCGACCCGGCGGACCCGGATGCGATCCTGTCCGCGGGGCATGACGGACGCGCATCGGCGATTGCCGCTGCGCCGCTGCGCATGCTGGAGGCGATCGGCCTGACCGATGATCTCGCGGGCAAGGGCTGTCCCATCGAGAGCATCCGTGTGTCGGATGGGTTGAAGCCCGGCAAGCTCGACTTCGATCCGCAAGAGGGCGAGGGTGCGCTCGGGACGATGTTCGAGAATCGCGACCTGCGCCGCGCATTGATGGCGGCGGCGGAGCGCGCACCGCTGGCCGATGTGCGGATGAAGACCCGCGCGCTTTCGGTCGAGCGCGATGCGCATGGCGTGACCGCGACGCTCGATTCGGGTGAGACGGTGCGTGCGCAACTGCTGATCGGGGCGGAGGGGCGCGCCTCGCCGACACGCGACGCCGCGCTGCTGCGGGTGGCGCGCTGGAATTATGACCATGCCGCGATCGTGACCTCGCTCCACCATGAGCATAGCCACGAGAACACCGCGTTCGAGATTTTCTATCCGCAGGGGCCGTTCGCGATTCTGCCGTTGCGGGATGATGAAAACGGGCATCGCTCGGCGATCGTCTGGTCGGTGAAGCGCAGCGAGGAAGCGGGGATGATGAAGCTGTCCGAACGCGGCTTCCTGGCCGAGGCGGACAAGAAGATGGGCGGGTTTCTGGGGAAGCTCGGACCGCTGGGGCCGCGCTTCAGCTATCCGCTCGGCTTCCACCATGCCGCGAAAATCACGGCGGAGCGGCTGGCGCTGGTCGGCGACGCCGCGCACGGCATCCACCCGATTGCGGGGCAGGGGGTCAATGTCGGCTTCCGCGATGTCGCGGCTTTGGTCGAGGTGCTGGTCGAGGGGAAGCGGCTGGGGCTCGACATGGGCGATCCTGCCTTGCTGTCGCGCTACGAACGCTGGCGCAGCCTCGACACGATGATGGTCAGCATTGCGACCGATGCGCTGACGCATCTGTTCGGAATTCCCGGCGGCGCGGCGAACGCGGCGCGACGGTTCGGCCTGTCCGCGGTGGACAAGGTGCCGACACTCAAAAACTGGTTCATGGCCGAAGCACGCGGCGAATCGGGCAAGGTGCCGCGGTTGCTGCATGGGGAGATGGCTTGAGTCGAGCGACTTGCCCGCCCTGCAAATCCGAGACCATGCTCAGCAAAAGCTCATGACCCGCTCATGATTTGGAACTGATGTTTGGATACCCCGGGTTGATTGAAAAGGGGGAACATGGACATCAATTTCAAAAAGATCGGTTGCGCGGTCGGCTGTCTGGGAATGGTCGGGCTTCTCATTTTGAGTCCGGGCCTTCTATTTGGCCTCGCGCTATGGGCGGCATCCGAACGCACCGTTTATGCTCGCGTATCATCGCCCGACGGGTCCAATGAGGCTCGCGTCCAGTTCGATGATTGCGGCGCACCTTGTGGCTGGAACAAAGCTGTCTTCATCAAGAAGGTGTGGTTCCCGCCCGACACGCCGGGCTGGAGCTGCCGTGCGTTTCTGGGTGATGGAGCAGGCCGCGTCCGACTGGAATGGGACGGGCCATCAAGGCTGATTGTCCATCACGGTTTTTCCACGGACAATGTTGTGGATGTGGCCACTGCTTGCGGCGCGGTGTCGATCGGAACCAAGTTTGATCCGCAATTGAAATCAGACGTGCCGTGAAAGCCGCCTACTGCAACGTCCCCTCTTCCCCCTCATGCCGCCCGAAAAACTGCATCAGCTGGATGATCAGCTCGGCGCGGTCGGCGATCGTGTCGGCTTCCAGCAGCGCCTGTTTGGCGGCGGGGTCGAAGGGGGCGATCTGGGCGATGCCGTTGACGAGGTTCTGGTCGTCGAGGCGCGCGACCGCTTCCCAGTCGACGGCATAGCCCTGAGTCTCGGCGAAGCGGCGCGATTCGAGTTCGAGGGCGGCGCGCGCTCCCATCGACAACACCTCGTCCACCGGATCGGCGATCAGCTCGGCCTCGACCTGGCGGAACAGCGTCGTCACCTCCAATTCGCGCAGGATGCGGAAGCGCGACAGCCCCTCCAGCACGACGTTGAACCGGCCATCCTCCATCGCCTCGACATCGGCGATGCGGCCGACGCAGCCGATCTCGAACAGCGGCGGCTTGTCCCCGCCCCCCTTCGGCTGAATCATCGCGATGCGACGGTCGCGGGCGAGCGAGTCGTTGACCATCGCCCGGTAACGCGGCTCGAAAATATGCAGCGGCAAATGCATGCCGGGGAACAGCAGCGCCCCGGGGAGCGGGAAGATCGAGAGGCGCGTGCCGGTCGCCAATGCGTTCATCCGAACAGGATCGCGGACAGCTTGCGGCGGTGGGCCGACACCCACGGGTCTTCGAGCCCGACCGCTTCGAACAGCTTGAGCAGGCGCGCGCGGGCGGCGCCCTCATTCCACTCCTTGTCCTCCGCGATCATCGCCAGCAGCGTCTCCGCCGCGCCCTCACGGTCGCTCGCCATCAGTGCGCCGGCGAGGTCGTAGCGCGCGTCCATGTCGCCGCCCGCCGCCTTGGCGCGCAGGTCGCCGAGTTCGCTGTCATCGGCAGCCGCCGGAGCCTCCTGCGCGATGCTGAGCGCGGCGCGGGCGCGCTCGACCTCGGGCGCCTTGGCGGCGTCCTCGGGCAGCGCGGCGAGCACGGCGGCGGCTTCATCGAGCCGGGCGAGCGCGATCAGTGCGCGGGCGCGACCGGCGGCGGCCTGTGCGTTGTCGGGCGCAATCTCGGCAATCTGTTCGAAGATCGACAGTGCGCGCTCGGTCTCGCCGCCTTCCAGCACCTCCTCGCCCATCGCCAGCAGCGGCTCAAGCTCGGCGGCCTGCGCTGCGGCGTCGCTCTGGACCGGGAGCTGCGCCAGGATCTGATCGAGCATCGACTTCAACTGCGATTCGGTGCGCGCGTTGGTCAGGTCGGCGATCGGCTGGCCCTGGAACATCGCATAGACGGTGGGGATCGAGCGCACCTGGAACTGTGCGGCGATGAACTGGTTGGCGTCGACATCGATCTTGGCCAGCATCACCCCCTTGTCGGCATAGTCGGCGGCGACCTTGTCGAGCACCGGCCCCAACGCCTTGCACGGGCCGCACCATTCCGCCCAGAAATCGAGGATGACGAGCTTCGTCATCGACGGTTCGACGATGTCGCGACGAAATGCCTCGACGGCGTCCTTGTCAGCGGCGGAAAGTCCAAGCGTGGCCACGGCGAATCCCTTGTCGTTCGAGCAATGCGTTGAACCCCCTATTTGGGCGCTCGCAGCGTCAGGGCCAACCCCCTGAGCGGGAATCGCGAATCCCGCAACTTCCCCCTTGCAGACCCACAAACCCGCTGCTAGAGGCCGCCACCTTGCCCCGCCCCCTCGGTATCCCGAGCGGGCACATATGGCGCCAGAGAGCGGGCGTAGCTCAGGGGT
>JBHYGP010000172.1:0-4729 GCA_051858935.1 Sphingomonas sp. | reverse complement strand
AAGCCGAGGAAGGCATGGCGCAGATGAGCCGGGTGTATGACGAAATGGGGCGGGAGCTGTATCTGGGATCGGGCGGGCGCGAGCGGGATTGAGAGTGACAGGGACCGGCTACAATTAGCTTGCAGACGGCCTTTGTTTCACCCGAGCGGACGCCAGTGATCCCTCCATCTTGCGGCAGTTGTAAGCCCAGCCCGCATTTTGAGATTTGTTTCGCTGCGGCCAAGCACTCTCCCCGTGCGCCCTTTCCATCATAGGGAAGAGCGGAGAATTCCCCCGGTAGACATCCGGTCGATTGGTGGCAATAATCCTTGAGTTGCTCGACTTCCGGCGGGCGATAGCTATTCGATGGGGGCGAGTAGAAATGCTGCTGGATCTGATAATCGCTGCTGCCGTATTCTTTCTCGGCAGAATTCAGTTCAAGTACCGCGCTGTGAAGGTTGCGGGCGCAAGCGCACTTGTTTCAACGGTCGCTTTGGTGCCCGTATTTGTCGCGCTTTCGGTCTTGTTCGTGACGCTATTCAAGGCGGTGGCAATTCTGATTGCCCTCGCCATCCTCGCCCTCGCGAAATGGAAGGTCTTCGTGACCGTCAAGCTTGGCTACATCCTCGCCGCGATCGGTGGTGGATTGCTGGGTATCTTCAGTGGGCCGCTGGGGTGGATCGCACTGGCTTTGGTGGTTCTCTTTACCTTCGCCTACATGGTCGAATTTGTGAAATCGGCCTTCACAAAAGTCTACGAATGGATCTTGACGCGATCGGCCGCAGTGATGTTCTGGGTGCGGTCTCTATCTGATCAGGCCGCCAATGGGCCGCTGGGAAGGGTTGGTGCGCTGTTTGTCATCCCGCTCGAATTGGCCGCAGTGACAGCTCTCCCCATCTGGAGTCTGTTCGAACTGTGGAATCTGGTCTCCGGCGAAGTTGATATTCTCTATTCTCCCGCTCAAGCAAATCTTCGCCTCCTAGTCGCCTTGATTTTCATCATATTGCTGTATGTCGACTACCGTCGCGCCACGAGTCAAAGAGAGCCTGTTTATCCCGATCTGCCGGATGTGCTCGATGTCGATGGGCCCGCGTTGTGATGTTCAGTCTACACTGGCTCTCCATGATTGTGACCTGACAGCACCGGCCTGTTCACAGGCCAATCCAAACACCCCTTTCCTCAAAGGATCTCCCCTGAATTCCGAGGAGAGTAGACTAATCTGAATAGCGATACAGACACTGCGCCACCTGCAGCGTCTGACCCTTCCCGCTCCCGGCCACGCGGACACCAGCCGATGCGCCTGATTGATCCGCCGCGACCACCAGCCTGACAGGTTGCCGCCCGTCCCTGACGCGCCGTTATCCCGCCGCCGCCCGCCGCTTCTTCCAATCCAGTGACACGCCAATCCGCTCGCTGATGCTCCCGCTCCAGTCGGTTTGCAGGCCATGTGCGTTCAGCTTGGCAACGATTTCATGCCCGATCGCGACTGCCGCCGGTGCGCTTTCTTCGATCGACCCGTAATTCAGATACAGGCCATCGCCCTCCACCGCAGATTCGGTGTCCTGCTGGTGAAAGAAGGCGTATCCCCTTGCCGGCAAACCAGCGCCTTCGGCCGCCTGAACATGATCCCAGATTTCAGCCGCGCCGCAGCTGCCGCAGCACGTGAAATCCTGTCGTGAGATAATGCCGTCCGCCTCGAGAGCGGCAAAGGCGGCATCGAGCCGGTCGCAATCGGTGGTCTCCGGCCATTCCGCCTGTGCCGATGCATGCGCTTTCAGCGCGGCGTCGGTAGCGCGCTCGGCCTCGACGCGCTGCGCATCGCCGTCCGCTTCGGCATAGGCAAGCGCCGTGTCGATGATCTCGTCACGCGGCATGAACCCCGCGGCGACCAGTCGTTCGACATAGTCTTGAACATCCGCTGTCGCATCTGCGCTGTAAGTGACGGGGGCGGGGATCGACGGGGCGGGTTTCGCGCCACCAAAGATTCTCGACAACCATGACTGGGACATAGCTACTCCTCGGATCAAGGCGCGACGCTATCACGTCCCAAACCCACCGGAAATCCGGTCTTGAGGTGTAACATGCCCCCTGACGGATGCCCCTGCGCCACACCCCACCCAAATTCCATCCAACACGCCCGCCACCCCCTGTCCTACACGCGCGCAATCCGCTTCATCCTGTCGGATGACCCAGCAAACCCCACCCGTCCGCGCGCACTGGACCCCGGCCAGGCAGCGCGTCTTCCTCGCCGCCCTTGTCGAAACCGGCAGCATCGCACGGTCCGCGCGTGCCGCGGGCATGTCGCGGTCCAGCGCCCATGCGCTGCGCAACCGCCTCACCGGCACGCCCTTTGACTATGCGTGGAGCCGCGCGCTCGAATTGCATGCGGCGCGGCTGGCCGATCCCTTCGGCCCCGATCCGCTCGCCCCGCGCGACCCCGCCGCAACCCGCGCGCCAAAGTCCGCCCCGGTCGCACCGCCGTCGCGTCGCTGATGCCCCGCCGTCGCCTCCTGTCGCCACGCCGTCGCGCACCAGTCCTTTGGCGGCCCAATCGCGTCGTCGCGCCGTCGGGCAACCGTCGCGTGATCGTCGCGCCCCCGTTGCGCATGTGTCGCGTAGCTGGTGCGTCGCGGGCGCGTCGCAGGTGTCATCCCGTCCTGTCGGCCCGCAACCCGCATGTTTTCGTCAGCTTCGCTGGGAGGTGTCAGGCGCGATTCCCTGGTCCCGGGGGGAGACGCGCCGTCGCGCCGCCGCACCCGATGCGCCCGGCGATCCTATCTGCGCACCGCGCCCGGATCGCCGCCCACCCCGGTGCGCGCATCGCGACGCAGTGGGGTGGGGGCATCGGTTCACCCTTTGATCGTCACCATCGCGACAGGCTTGTCCTTGGTCGTCGGGTTGGACGCATTGCCCTTGGGTGGCTTTTCCGCCTTGGGTTTTCGGATTTCGCGGTTCGACTTCTTCTGGCTCTTGGCCATGACCTGTTCCTTCGCGGGCATAGCGCCCACAGCCGGTGTACGCGCCTTTTCGCGTTTCCTGAAACGACGACCACGCGGCGCGCGCCCGTCTTGAAAGTGTCTTGTATGAGTGATACACCGCGTGCGTCACGATCGAGTATCCGATGATGCGTAAAATTGCCCTGTTCGCCGCCCCCCTGTTCGCGCTCGCCGCCCCCGCGCTAGCGCAGGACACCAGTAGCGATGAGGGCGCCGATGTCGTCGTCACCGCCCGCGAACAGCGCGACAAGCAGATCCGCGACTATGTCCGCGCGCTTTCCAACGTCCCGGGCCGCGACCCGATGGCGCGCTTCGATCGCCGTCGGACTGAGCGAAGCACGCAATGCGGAGATCGCGGCGCGGATGCGCGTCGTCGCCAAGGCGGCGGGCATCGCCGTGTCGGACAAGGCCGATTGCAAGCCGAATGCGCTGGTCATCTTCGCGACCGACAAGGATGCGATGATCGCCGCGCTCGAAAAGGCGCACCCCGTCTATTTCCGCGATGCCTATGGCATGCCGATCCGCACCCCGAAACAGGCCGGCCCGGCGACCGCCTGGCATCTTGAGGGCCGCCTCGACCGCAGCGGAACGCCGGTCGCGTATAATGCCGACACCAGCCAATATGAACTCAACTCGCCGCTGCCCCCGTCGCGGACCAGCAGCACGATGCGTCCGATCTTCATCGCTGCGGTGGTGGTGATCCAGCTCGATTCGGTGATCGGCCTCAGCCCGACCCAGATCGCCGACTATGCCGCGATGCGCACATTGGCGCAGACCGATCCTGAGCGGGCGAAGGGCGTGTCCGCGCCCACGATCCTCACCATCCTCGAAGCCCCCGACGACGCCGAAGTGCCGGTGACGCTGACCAAATGGGATCTGGGCTATCTGCGCGGCCTCTACGCCGCCGCCCCGATGCGCAGCGCAACCACCCAGCGCGGCGAGATCAAGCGCGGGATCGAGGGCGATCTGGACGAGGCCGCCGGGGGGAAGTGAGGCAAAGCGCTTCCGCCGCGTGACTTGATCGGTGTCGGAACCTGAATAGGCTCGCGCGGTCCACAGTGGAGAGCGATCGTGCTTAGCTCCCGTCTCCTGGCGGCCTTCACCGTCTTGGTCGCCACCCCGCTTGCCGCCGCCGCCGGTCCGCAATCGGCGCCGCCCCCGCAAGCCGAGGCGAAAGATGAGGTCGTCATCACCGGCCGCGCCGAGCGCGACAGGCTGATCCGCGATTATGTGCGCGCACTGACCGCAGTGCCGGGCCGCGATCCGCTCGCCCGGTTCGACCACGCCACCCTGTGCCCCGGCGTCGTCGGCCTGAGCCCGGCGCGCAACGCAGAGATCGTGCAGCGGATGCGCGTCATCGCCGCTGCGGCCGGTATCAGCCTGTCGAAAAAGGCCGATTGCAGGCCGAATGCGCTGGTCATCGTTGCCGCCGACAAGGATGCGATGATCGCCGCGCTCAAGGAAACGCACCCGGCCTATTTTCGCGACCTGACCGGGGCGCTGATCGACCCGCCACGCCAGCCCGGCTCCGCCACCGCATGGCACCTCGAAAATCGCGTCGATCGCTTTGGCCAGCGTGTCGGGCATAATGGCGACTATTTCCGCGTCAGCACGCCGTTGGCGTCGCGGATCAGCCATACCATGCGCCCGATCTTCGTCGCCGCGGTCGTGGTGATCGAACTCGATGCGGTGGTCGGAATGACCACGACCCAACTCGCCGACTATGCCGCGATGCGAACCTTCGCCCGCACCGA
>JBHYGP010000171.1:0-4733 GCA_051858935.1 Sphingomonas sp. | reverse complement strand
CGCCGACATCTACGATCATGGCGTGCTGAGCGAGGATTTCTCGCTCTACCTCCACCACCCCACCGTCACCGACCCGTCGATGGCGCCGGAGGGGCATTCGACCTTCTACGCGCTCGCCCCCGTGCCGCACATGGGCAAGGCGCCGGTGGACTGGGAGCAGGTCCGCCCAGTGCTGGAAAAGCGCATCCTCGACGAAATCGGCCGCCGTTTGATCCCCGACATCCACGACCGGATCGTCACCAAGTTCAGCTACGCGCCCACCGACTTCCAGCACGACCTCGCCGCGCATCTGGGTAGCGCGTTCAGCCTTGAGCCCGTGCTGACACAGAGCGCCTATTTCCGCGCGCACAACCGCGACGATTCGATCCCGAACCTCTATTTCGTCGGCGCCGGCACCCATCCCGGCGCGGGCATCCCCGGAGTGGTCGGCAGCGCCAAGGCCACCGCCGCGCTGATGCTGGAGCAGCCTAACCCGTGAAGCGCCTCGCCATCTATTGCGGATCCGCCACACCGGCGGATCCGGTCTATATCGACAATGCCCGGTTCGTCGGCCGCACGCTGGCCGAGCGCGGAATCGGCGTCGTCTATGGCGGCGGGCGGCTGGGGCTGATGGGCGCGGTCGCAGACAGCGCGCTGGAGGCCGGCGGCGAAGTGATCGGCGTGATCCCGCAGGCGTTGGTCGATGCCGAAGTCGCGCATCGCGGCTGCACCGAACTGCACATCGTGCGCACGATGCACGAGCGCAAACAGGCGTTCACCGACATGAGCGACGGCTTCATCACCCTGCCCGGCGGCACCGGCACGATGGACGAATTATGGGAAGCGATGAGCTGGGCACAGATCGGCTATCACGCCAATCCGGTCGGGCTGCTCAATGTCGCGGGCTATTATGACGGCCTGATCGAATTCGTCGCCAAGATGGGCGAGGTCGGTTTCCTGCGCCCGCAGCACCGCTCGATCCTGATCATCGATGACCATCTCGACGGGCTGCTCGCCCGGATGGCGGCGCATGTGCCGACGCAGACGGTCGGCCAGATCGGCAGCAAGGACCTGTGACCCTGCCCGCGCCAGGCCGCGACGCCGTCGTGGCGGCCGCGCGGGAGAGTATCGCCAAGGGCTCGAAGAGTTTTGCGGCGGCGAGCAAATTGTTCGATCCGGTCACGCGCGAGCGCGCTTGGCTGCTCTATGCCTGGTGCCGCGCGTGCGACGACATCGCCGATGGGCAGGAGCTGGGCCACGATGCCCGTGTGGTTGAGGACCCCGCCGCCGCGCTCGCGCGCATCCGCACGCTGACTGACAAGGCGCTGGCGGGCGAGCCGACCGGCGAGATGGCGTTCGAGGCGCTGCGCATCGTGGCCGCCGAAACGCGCATGCCGCACCGCTTTGCACATGATCTGGTCGACGGCTTCGCGCTCGATGCGAAGGGCTGGTTCCCGCGATCCGAGCACGACCTGCTGCAATATTGCTACCATGTCGCGGGCGCGGTCGGGTGCATGATGGCGGTGGTCATGGGGGTCGATCCGCAGGACGATGCGACGCTCGACCGCGCCTGCGACCTCGGCCTCGCGTTCCAGCTCGCCAATATCGCGCGCGATATCGAGGCGGACGACCGCATCGGCCGCTGTTACCTGCCGGTCGAGTGGCTGGTCGAAATGGATATCCCGCCCGGCCAGCACATGAAGCCACCGTTCCGCTCACGCCTGACCGTCATGGCGCGCTGGCTCGGCGAACTGGCGGAGGCGCATGAGGAGAGCGCACGGCTGGGCACTCCGGCGCTTGGCTTCCGCTCGGCTTGGGCGGTTCTGGCGGCGGCGGGGATCTATGGCGGCATTGCGCGCGCGGTAGTGGCGCGCGGCGACCATGCCTGGGATCATCGCGCCAGCACCAGCAAGGCGGCGAAGGTCGGGTGGATCGCCCGCGCCTATGGTCAGGCGCTGATGCGGCACCGGCTCTACCCGCCCCGACCGCGCGCACCCACATTGTGGACGCGCCCACGTTAACCGCGCTTCTTCACTGCCTCGCAACGCGGATTTCCACATTTTGCAGGCAATGACGACGCTTTCAGTTCAGCTTTCCCGTGCACTGGCCCGCGGCCGCGCCGAACCCGCGCCGCCACCGACCCGCGCCGACCTGCTCGCCACGCTGCTGCGCAAGCGCGCCGCCGCGCGCAACGCAGGCGCGGTCGAACTGGAAGCAATGCTGGTCGACCAAATCCGCTGGGCGCTGCCGATAGAGCGCGGCTGAACAACTCAGTAATGGCGCGGCTTCGTCTCGTTGCGCGCCATCTGCTCGCCGCGCTGCTGACAGCTGGCGGCGATGGTGGGATAGGAGAGATCGGTGTGGCGCGGCAGCACCTGCGCCATCGCCGCCTGGCATTGCGCCGCGCTCTGATACCGGACCGGCTCGACCCGCGCCTGCTGGCATTGATCCTGAAAGTCGCCGCAGCCAAGAATAGCCATCACGTAGAAAACCGGTTCCATTATCTCGCTCCTCGCCATTTCAACGGATGGCGCGCGCGTTTTGTTTCATTGCATCCCGATCGCTGCAGCCCCAGATAGCGGCGATGCCTCCCGACACAGCGCCGGCGACCGGCGGCGAACGCCCGTTGGTCGCCACCCTCGCGCGATTTCTTCCCTATCTCTGGCCCGCCGGACAGCCGGGGCTGAAGGCGCGCATCATCGGCGCGCTGGTGCTGGTCGTGCTGTCGAAAGTCGTTCAGGTCTACGGCGCAGCCTATGCGCTGAAGGCCGTCGTCGACGCGATGGCCATCGGCGAACGGGGCGTCATCACCTTCGTGATCCTGATGGTGATCGGTTATGCCGCTGCGCGGCTGTTCACCACGGTCTTCGACAATCTGCGCAATACGGTGTTCGAAAAGGTCGGGCAGGAAGCGACCCGGAACCTCGCCATCGTCACCTTCCGCCACCTGCACCAGCTGTCGCTGCGCTTCCATCTCGAGCGGCGCACCGGCGCGGTGACCAAGGTGGTCGAGCGCGGGACCAAGAGCATCGATTCGATGCTCTATTTCCTGCTGTTCAACATCGCGCCGACGATCCTCGAACTCGCGCTGGTGCTCCAGATTTTCGGCAGCAAGTTCGGCTGGTGGCTGGTCGCATCGACCATGGCGATGGTCGTGATCTACATCGCCTTCACGCGCTGGGTCACCGACTGGCGCGCCAAATTGCGCGAGCAGATGAACGATCTCGACACCGGCGCGGTTGCCCACGCGGTCGATTCGCTGCTGAATTTCGAGACGGTGAAGTATTTCGGCGCCGAGCAGCGCGAATCCGACCGCTACGAACGTGCGGTCGAATCCTACGCCAAGGCGGCGGTGAAGTCGGAAAACTCGCTCGCCTGGCTCAACATGGGCCAGTCGCTGATCACCAATGTGATGCTGGGCGCGGGAATGGCGGTGGTCGCCTGGGGCTGGTCCACCGGCGAGTTCACGGCGGGCGACGTCGTGTTCGTCTCGACCCTGCTCAGCCAGCTGTTCCGCCCGCTCGATATGCTCGGCTGGGTCTATCGCACGATCCGCCAGGGCGTGATCGACATGGGCGCGATGTTCGACCTGATCGACACCCAGGCCGAGGTGAAGGACGCACCCGGCGCGCCACCACTGACCGTGGATCGCGGCGAAGTGCGGTTCGAAAATGTCCGCTTCGGCTACGATCCCGAACGCGACATCCTCAAGGGCATCGACCTTATCATCCGCCCCGGCCAGACCGTCGCGATCGTCGGTCCGTCGGGCGCAGGCAAGTCCACCCTCGCGCGCATCCTCTACCGCTTCTACGACCTCACCGGCGGGCGCGTGACGATCGACGGGCAGGACATCAGCCAGGTGACCCAGGCGTCGTTGCGCGCCGCGATCGGCATCGTCCCGCAGGACACCGTGCTGTTCAACGACACGATCGGCTATAACATCGCCTATGGCCGTGAAGGCGCGGGGCCGGATGAGGTCGCACAGGCCGCACGCGGCGCCGCGATCGCCGGCTTCATCGAATCGATGCCCGACGGTTACGAAACCCGCGTCGGCGAGCGTGGCCTCAAGCTGTCAGGCGGCGAAAAGCAGCGCGTCGCCATCGCCCGCACCCTGCTCAAGAATCCACCGATCCTGATCCTTGACGAAGCGACCAGCGCGCTCGACTCCCGCACTGAAGCGGAGATCCTCGACACGCTCGAAGCGATCGAACGCGGCCGCACCACCATCGTCATCGCCCACCGCCTGTCGACCGTGGTCAACGCCGACCGCATCGTGGTGCTGGAAAACGGCCAGATCGCCGAGCAGGGCACGCATGCGCAGCTGCTGGAACGGCGCGGGACCTATGCCGAAATGTGGGCGCGGCAGCAGGCCGAGCGGGAAGCTGTGGCCGACGCGGCGGAGTAGGCGACTAGCCCCTCCCCTTCAGGGGAGGGGTTGGGGTGGGGCAGTCGTCACAAGCGATGACTCTGCGAAACCCGCGCGCTCCGACCCCTCGCCCAAAGGCGGGGCTTCAGGGGTCACCCGAACTCCACCGCCTCAAACCGCACCGGCCGCCCATGCGCCGTGTTCGCCAGCTGCCCGTCCCACATCACCCGCCGTCCGCGAATGATCGTGCCCATCGGCTTTCCGGTCAGCGTGTCCCCGGTAAACGGCGACCAGCCGCACCGCGACGCCAGCCAGCCTTCCTCGACCGTCCACTGCTTCTTCAGATCGACCACAGTGAAATCGGCGTCATATCCCGCCGCAATTCGCC
>JBHYGP010000170.1:0-4754 GCA_051858935.1 Sphingomonas sp. | reverse complement strand
CGAGGACGCGAACTGGGGCCGCATCGTCATGGCCGTCGGCAAAGCCGGCGAACCCGCCGACCGCGACACGCTCGCCATCACCTTCGGCGGCGTGCAAGTCGCATCAGGCGGCCTCGCGGTCGAAGGTTACGACGAAACCCCCGTCGCCGCGCATCTCAAGGGTCAGGACATCGAAATCGGCGTCGATCTCGGCCTCGGCGAAGGCCGCGCCACCGTGTGGACCTGCGACCTGACGCACGGCTACATCTCGATCAACGCGGACTATCGGAGCTAGTATTTCTGTCGGATCAAAAGGTCGGGCCCGGCATAACCCTCGACCTTATGGAGAAGTCGGACTTTGATCACCTGATCGACAATCATGCCGCGCTGAGACATTCCGAAATGGCCGTAGTGCCCAGCACGCACTGTCTTCCGTCCGATCCACTCAACCTCGAAAACGCGCGTCGCCCCTGAATCATCCGGGGACATGACGCGCTTCGTGTCACCCCGATAGATGGTCTTTTCGTCGAAGGTGGGCCAGATTCGCTCCTGCGGCTGCTGGTAGGGCGGCCCTCCGGGCGCTCCCTCTATAAATAGCTGCCCTTCGAACTCATCAAAATAGATGCCAGTAAACCGCTGCGCCGATCCAAAGTCGAAGCAATCTCGATCAGGCAGAAAGCGCCAGATCCTGCTGCCGTCTGACTGAACCTCATCCGGCAGGTTACATCGCGTATACGGATCGTACCCTCTTAATAAGCCAACAGCTCCGTCCCAACTCCGAGCGACGGCGCGCGGAGCATGACCGGACCCCGTCCATTCAGCGAGGCCCCAATAGGTGAGCGGGATCGCGAACAGCACTACTCCACCGCCCACGATCCAGCGTCTTCTCACACCACGCTCTCGATCCACGCCTTCAGCTTGGACTTGGTGTTGATGTCTTGAATGCCGACCTGCTGCGCAACCTTCTGCCCGTCCTTGTAAACGAACAAAGTCGGAATGCCACGGATGCCGAGCTGGCCCGGCGTGTCAGGATTTTCCTCGATGTTCAGCTTGGTGATCGTGACCTTGTCGGCCAGTTCCTCGGCCAGCTCTTCCAGGCTCGGGCCGATGATCTTGCACGGGCCGCACCATTCCGCCCAGAAATCGACCAGCACGGGCTTGTCGGACTGCAGCACGTCGGTTGCAAAGCTCTCGTCGGTAACGGCCTTCGCCATGTCTCAAATCTCCTTGTGTTGCTGCCTAACTAGGGTCGGCAGCGGCGCGTCTCAAGCATCCAATGCCAAGCTTTGTTCGCTGCCAGCGAAGCCCGGCTTGTGCGCCGCGACCAGATCGGCCGGCAGTTCGAACAGCACCGGCCCCGCCGTATAGAGCAGCCCCGCGACCACCTCGCGCCCCGGAAAGATCACCTCCAGCGCCGCGACATAGGCCGCCATCTGGAGCACATGATAGGGCGGCACATCCCCCAGCGACGCCGGAGCGCGCCGCCCGGTCTTGAAATCCACCACCAGCACGCGGCTGTCGGTCACCAGCAGCCGGTCGGCAGTCCCCGAAACCACATGCCCGCCGCCAACCACCGCAGCGACCGGCGCCTCGGCCAGCGCCTCCGGCCCGAACAGCTCGGCAAAGCGCGGCTCGGCCAGCACGCCCAGCGCCGCGCGCGCCAGCTCCGCCCGCTCGCCCGCATCCTCAACCCCGCCCGCACCCGCAAGCCAGCGCTCCGCCACCTCCGCGCGCCGCTCGGCAGCAACCACCGGCAGCCGCTCCAGCAGCGCATGGATCAACCGCCCGCGCTCCGCCGCCGCACGCAACGCCGCAGCTGGAGGCGGATCGGCGACCAGATCCTCACCCAGCGAAGACGGTGCCAGCGGTCGTGGCGGTCGCGCCTCGACCGGAGCCGCACGCCGCGCCCAATCGGGCACCGCACCCGCCGCCTCGCCAGCATCCACAACAACCGCCTTGCGCGGAACGGCGCGGGTCGGTGCCAGCCCGGCAAAGCTCCGCTCCCCCTCACCCGCGGCCACGCCCAGCGCGTCCAGCCCCGCCGCCGCCGCATTGTACCAGCTCAACTCCGGCGGCTCGCCCTTCGCCTTCGGCCCCAGCGCGCCCGCGATCACCAGCCGCTCCTCCGCCCGCGTCGCCGCGACGTAGAACAGCCGCCAATGCTCCTCCAGCTCGCGCGCCTCCGCCGCGCTCACCGCCGCATCGACCGGCCCGCCACGCTCGGCCTTGCCGGGGCGAAAGACGGGGAGCTTGAACCCCTCGCCCTCCGGCTGCCAGTCAACGAAATCCCCGCGATTGCCCGCCACCGGATCGGCAGTCGCATCGGCCAGGATCACCAGCGGCGCCTGCAACCCCTTCGCCCCATGCGCGGTCATCACCCGCACGGCCGCCTGCGGTTGCGCCGCATCGCGTACGATCTCGACATCACCCCGGTCGAACCAGTCAAGGAAGCGCTGCAGCGTCGGCGTCGCCACCCCCTCAAAGCCCAATGCCGCCGTCAGCAATTCCTCGATCGGATCGAGCGCCTCGGCCCCCAGTCGGTGCAGCAACTTGCGCCGCCCGTCCATCGGCCCGGTCAGAATCGCCTCCAGAAACCGGTGCGGCGTCATGAAATCCGCCCGCGCGAGCAGTCCGAACAACGGCTCCAGCCGCTCCGGCGTCTGCGTCGCGCGCAAATGCCGCCACAGGCTCCCGCGCTCGCGCATCGCCGCGACCATCAGCTCATCCTGCGTCCACCCGATCAACGGCGACACCAGCAACGCCGCCAGCGACAAATCATCGTCCGGTTGCAACGCAAACCGCACCGCCGCCAGCAAATCCTGCACGGCCAGCGGCGCATTCAGCCGCAGCCGGTCCACCCCCGCCACCGGGACCCCCTCGGCATAAAGCCGCGCGACGATCAGCCCCGCCAGCTCGCCGCGCCGCCGCACCAGGATCATCACGTCCTCGGGCCGCAGGGTGCGCCCCTTGCTCTCCAGCTCGAGCGTACCGATCCACTCGCGGATCTGCCGCGCGATCCGATTGGCCAGCTCGCGCGTCGCATCGTCGATCCAGCCTTCCTCATCCTCCGGGTCGCCGCCCGTCACCACCGGCGGCCACAAGGTCACCGTCCCCGGCCCCTCGACCCGGCTGGCATGCGGTTCGGGCTCGGCGAACGCACCCATCCCCGGCGGCGGCAGCGCGCCGATTGCGGCATCGACAAATTCCAGCACCGGCGCGGTCGAGCGAAAGCTGTGCACCAGCGACAGCGTATCGAGCGCTCCCGCCGCGCGCGTGTCGAAATGCTGCTGCGCCGCGCGGAAATTGACCGGGTCGGTGCCCTGAAAGCCAAAGATCGCCTGTTTGTAATCGCCGACCGCAAAGATCGTCCGCACCTCCTCGCCATGCGCCCCCTCGCCGGCAAAAAACTCGTCGGCCAGCGCGCGCACGATCCGCCACTGCGCGACATTGGTGTCCTGCGCCTCGTCGATCAGGACATGGCTGGTCGCCTGATCCAGCTTGTAACGGATCCAGTCGCCCATCCCCGGCTGTTCGAGCAATGCGACCGCCTTGCCGATCAGATCGTCGAAATCCACCGCCCCCGCGCGCCGCTTCGCCGCCGTGTAGGTCGCGGCGTATTCACGCCCCGCCGCCAGCCCCTGCGCCAGACAATCGACATAGCCCGCCCGCGCCACCATCCCCTGCACCGCGACGCACGCCTCACCCAGCGCGATCAGCAGATCCTCATAATGCGGGTCGATCGCCGCGAGCTTGGCCGAAACCTTGCGCGGTTCATCCTTGCCGGTCAGCGCCAGCTTGCGCAGATCACTCAGCCCCGCCACCCGCGCCACCGGGTCCGCCGCGATCCACGCTCGCGCCACCCCAGCATCGCGCATGCCCGTCGCCGTACCCCAGGCGTCATTGGCATCAGCAATCCGCGCCAGCCCGTCGACGTCGAACGCATCGTCACTGCACCACTCCGCCGCCGCCGCCGCGACATCCCCCGAAGGCAGCCCGAACGCGCGCCGCAGCCACGGCTGAATCCCGCTCGGCATCGCTGCCATAGCCTCGGGCGCGCGTGCGCAAGCGCTCAGAAACGCCTCGGCCTTGCCCTCGCCCAGTCGCAAGCTCAGCGCGCCGACCGCGTCGATCACCCATCCGCGCCCCTCGCGCTCGGCGGTCACCAGCATCTCCGCCAGCGCCTCGCGCGCCAGCGCCGATTCCTCGCGCGCCTCCAGCGGCCGGAACCCCGGCGTCAGCCCCGCCTCGACCGGAAACGCCGACAGCAATGTCTGGCAGAAACTATGGATCGTCTGGATGCGCAGGCCCCCGCCCGGCGCATCCAGCACCTTGGCGAACAAGGTTCGCGCCAGCGCAATCTGCGCATCATCGGCGGGCTCACCCAGCGCCTCCAGATCGGCGAACAGCTCGGTCCGCTTCGCGCGCACCCAATAGGCCAGCCGCCCGCTGACCCGCGCCGCCATCTCCGCCGCGCCCGCCTTGGTAAAGGTCAGGCACAGGATCGCGCCCGGATCGACCCCGCGCAGCAACAGCCGGAAAACCCGCGCGGCCAGCACTTGCGTCTTCCCCGTCCCTGCGCTGGCCGACAGCCACACGCTCGCCTCCGGCTGCGACGCCGCCCCCTGGCTCCCGGCCAGCGGAGGGAGTGCGGAGATGCTAGCGCCGGACATCGGCGACAGCCCCGATTTGGTTCACGCAAAGGCGCGAAGGCGCGAAGGATTTTTGTTCACGCAGAGACGCAGAGAGCGCAGAGACGTCAGGCCCCGCGCGGAGCG
>JBHYGP010000169.1:0-4766 GCA_051858935.1 Sphingomonas sp. | reverse complement strand
GTTCCGCCCGCATCGCCCCAATGGCGCGGCGGTAATGATCACCCCCGGCGGCGGCTATCGCCATATCGTCATCGACAAAGAGGGGTATGAGCTCGGCCGCTGGCTGTCGGCGCGCGGCTTTACCGTCTTCGTCCTCTTCTACCGCCTGCCCGGCGAAGGCTGGGCCGCCGGACCCAACGTCGCGCTCGCCGACGCACAGCGCGCGATGCGCCTGATCCGCCACCGCGCGCGCGACTATGGCATCGACCCGCAGCGCGTCGCCGCAATGGGCTTTTCCGCCGGCGGGCATCTCTGCGCCGACCTGCTCACCCGCTTCGACGCGCGCGTCTATGATCCCGTCGATGCCGCCGACCGCCACAGCGCCCGCCCCGACGCCGCCGCCCCAATCTACCCCGTCATCACCATGACCGCGCCGCACGCCCATGCCGGATCGCGCACCCTGCTGATCGGGGCCGGTGCCGACGCCGCGCTTGAGGCAGCACATTCGCCCGACCGCAACGTCCCCGCCAACGCCCCGCCGGTATTCCTGCTCCATGCAGAGGACGACAATGTCGTGCCGGTCGAGAATGCCCTGCTGCTGCGCGGCGCGCTGCGGGCGAAGGGCATTCCGGTCGAAACCCATCTCTTCGCGCATGGCGGCCATGGCTTTGGCCTGCGCAAGACCTTGGGCAAACCCGTTTCCGCCTGGCCCGACTTGTTTCTCGCCTGGGCTGGCGGCATCCTCGTCTGAACAAAAGGGAAGTACCCATGCGTATGAACCGCCGCGACCTGATCGGCGCCGCCTCGATCGGTGGCGCACTGTCGACCATGCCGGCGGTGCTGGCATCGCAGAACAAGGCCATGCCCGCCGCCCCTGACTGGAAACGCGGCTTCGACAATCAGCGCATCCCCGACCTTGGCGACGGCCGCTTCCTCAACCCGCTGATGGCGGGTGACCATCCCGATCCGACAATCCTCAAGGACGGGAAGGACTATTACATGACCTTCTCGACCTTCGACTCCTATCCGGGACTGGTCATCTGGCACTCGCGCGACCTGATCAACTGGCAGCCGGTCGGCGCGGCGCTGACGAAGAATATCGGGTCGGTGTGGGCGCCGGAGCTGTGCAAGCACAATGGCCGCTATTTCCTGTACATCCCGACCAAGGGGCCGAACACCAGCTGGGTGATCTGGGCCGACAAGATCGAGGGGCCGTGGAGCGAGCCGATCGATCTCAAGCTGCCCAACCATATCGACCCCGGCCATGCGGTGGGCGAGGATGGATCGCGCTGGCTGTTCCTGTCGGGCGGCGACCGCGTGCGCCTGTCCGACGACGGCCTGTCGCGCATCGGCGAGCCGGAGCATGTCTATGACCCGTGGCGCTATCCCAAGGACTGGATCGTCGAAGGCTTCGCGCCCGAGGGGCCGAAGATCACCCGCCACAATGGCTGGTTCTACATGATCACCGCGGTCGGTGGCACGGCAGGCCCGCCCACCGGGCATATGGTGATCGCCGCGCGCTCGAAGTCGATTCACGGCCCATGGGAGAATTGCCCCGCAAACCCGCTGGTCCGCACCACCTCCCTGCAGGAGAAATGGTGGTCGCGCGGTCATGCGACGTTGGTCGAAGGGCCGGCTGGCGACTGGTGGAGCGTCTATCACGGCTATGAAAATGGCTATTGGACGCTTGGGCGGCAGGCGCTGCTCGATCCGATCGAATGGACCGATGACGGCTGGTTCCACATGAAGGGCGGCGACCTGTCGCAGCCAATCGCCAAGCCCAAAGGCGGCGAGAAAACCGGCCCGCACGGCATGGCCCTGTCGGACGATTTCGCGACGCTGGATATCGGCACCAAATGGAATTTCTTCCGCCCCGCCGCTGACGAACGCAGCCGCGCCCGCGTGACGAACAACGTCCTCCACCTCGACGCGCGCGGCACCGCGCCGTCCAGCTCGTCACCGCTGCTGCTGATCGCGGGCGACCCCGCCTATCGCTTCGAATGCGATATCGAGATCGCACCGGGCGGCACCGCCGGCCTGATCCTGTTCTATGACGACAAGCTCTATTGCGGCCTTGGCTTCGACGAAAAACGCTTCGTCACGCACCAATATGGCATCGAACGCGGCCGCCCTGCCAACCCGCACGGGCGCAAGCTGCGGATGCGCGTGACCAATGACCGCCACATCGTCACCTATGACACCAGCGATGACGGCGGAAAAACCTGGCACCGCTTCGACCGCGGCATGGAGGTTTCAGGCTACCACCACAATGTCCGTGGCGGTTTCCTGATGCTCCGCCCCGGCCTTTATTCGGCGGGCGCGGGCACCGCGAAGTTCGCGAACTTCCGGTTCGAGGCGCTGGGCTGAGGACCGGTGCCTGCGGACGCGGAACGGCCGCATCCGCGCACTCACCGGCGCGGCCCGAGCAACGAGATGGAAGGATCAAAGCCACCCGTCGCGGTGCGGATCAGATAGCGGGTCGCACGACCCAGATAGCCAGAATCCTTGTCCCACCGTGCAATGGCGTCGAGCGGGCGACATGCCGGATCGACATAGGTCATCGCATTGAGCGCCTGAAGCGCGATCGGTTCGGCCCCGGAGGCCAGGGCTTCGCGGAACGTGGCCAATGCCAGCGCCGTTTCTCCGACATGGCTCAGCGCTTCGGCGAGCACGACCCGCACATGCGGCGAGGTTTCGCGCTTTAGCGCATCGACCAATGCCACGCGCGCCGATGTGGCTTGCGCCTTGCAGATCACCAGACCCGTCGCTGCCCAATAGCGGACGACCTCATTGGTAGCAGCAAGCCCGGCGATCAGCGCTGGCACATCCGCGGGGTCGCCAGCCGCGGCCTTCGCCGCCAGTTCCATGATGTCCGCGAGCGGATAGACGCCGGGCGCTCGGCTCGCTTCATAGCCTTCGAGCGGCGAGCCTTCGGGAATGAAGCCATTGTCGTTGATCGCCAGCATGTGCCGGTCCAGCGCCCGCGCAAAGTCACGAACCCGCGCCCGCTGCCCTGGGTCATCCGCCAGATTGTGCAGTTGGTCGGGATCGGCGTTGAGATCGTAGAGTTCTTCATAGGACCGCGACGCAAAGAACCGCGCTTGTGCCGTGTCGAGCTCGCCCGCCTGATGCCGCCGATACACGTCCTGATAGCTGCGCAGCATCAACGGGAAGGCGACGGGCTGGCCCATCGGCCGATGCGGCATGTAGTTGCGGATGTAGCGATACTGGCCGTCCGACACCGTGCGGACGAAATCATAGCGCTCGTCCATCCGGTTGCGCATGCCGAAAGCGAGCGGTTTGGGCCGGGCGATGCGACGGCCGAGGAACGGCGTGCCGGGCAGTTCCTTCGGCTGCTCGACGCCCGCGATCGACAACAGGGTCGGCACGAAATCGATGAAGCTGACCGGCGCCGCAATCTCGCTGCCCATCCCCAGCGGGGCGTAATCGGCCCATTTCTCGGGTACATGCACGACCAGCGCGCAGCGCATCCCTTCTTCGCGGCAATGGCGCTTCGACCACGGCAGACAGCCGCCATTGTCGGAATAATAGAAAACGATGGTATCGTCGGCGAGGCCCTCACGTGCCAGCTCGGCCAGCTTCTCGCCGACCTGTGCGTCCATCTTCTCCATCAGATTATAATAGCTGGCGATATCCCGCCGGACGCCGTCGCTGTCGGGCAGGGTGGCCGGGACCTGCACATCCTGCGACTTAACCCGTCCTTCGGTGACCCCGAACAGCCGCGATTCATGCGTCGTTTCGAAGTTGAACACCGCCATGAACGGGGTGTTCGCGGGCCGGTTGCGGTAATGCGCGGTCGCGCTGGACTCGTCCCAGATCGCCTTGGGATCGACCGTCGCGTTGTAATCGGTCTTCTCGTTGTTGGTGCAATAATAGCCGGCCGCGCGCAGATGCTGCGGATAGGTCTTGAGGAAGGCAGGCAGCGTGGAATCGGCGCGCATATGGTGCGCCGGGCCATTCGATTCCGGGTGGATACCGGTCAGCAGACAGAAACGCGACGGCGCGCATACCGGCGCATTTGCATAGACTTTCCGGTAGAGCAGCCCGCCACGCGCCATCCGGTCGATATGCGGCGTATGCGCCAGCCGGTCGCCATAGGCACCGATGAACGGACCATTGTCCTCGCTCACCAGCCACAGGATGTTCGGGCGGCCGCGCGGATCGGGTCGACTGCCCGCACCGGTGGTAGCGCACCCACCGGCGAGACCGGCACCGGCCATCCCGGTCAGCAGCGTGCGGCGATCCATCGGCATCATTCCCTCCCTCACTCGGTCGCCGCTTTGGGCTTTTCGGTCCGCAACAGCCCCCACAACACGACCACGCCAATCAGGTCGAACGCCGCCAGCATCACGAACAACGGGCTATAGCCGATGACCTCGGCCAGCCCGCCGACAATCAGCGTGAAAATCGCGCCGCCGATCCATCCGATCGATCCTGCCATGCCGGTGGCGGTGCCGACCGCTTTTTTGTCGAACAAGTCCGCCGACAAGGTAAGCAGTGCGCCCGAAAGCATCTGGTGCGCGAACCCGCCGACACAGAAGAGCGCGATGGCGACAGCGGGCGACGTCGCCAGCCCGATACACGCCGGCCCGACCATCAGCAGCGCGCCCATCGTCACCGTGAGCTTGCGCGAGGTGAGCAGATCGACCCCGAACCAGCGGATCAGCGCCGGCGCGGTCAGCCCGCCGATCATCGAGCCGGCATCGGCGGCAAGGAAGGGCAGCCACGCCCACAGTGCCAGATCCTTGAGATTGAAGTCCCAGACC
>JBHYGP010000168.1:0-14268 GCA_051858935.1 Sphingomonas sp. | reverse complement strand
GGGGAGCGGGCCGGTGCCGGTTCGACGTCAGTCGAACAGCCCTTAACGCGTCAGCTATCTGCAATCCAGTTACCGTGAAATCCGGGCGGGACGCGATGCGGGATGCGGATGCTGGCCACCGGCTTGCGGTCGAAGCGCTGCGCGTCGAGGATCACCAGATCGGTGGCATCGTGGTCGCGATCGATGACCAGGCCGATCAGCCAGCCTTCGTCCTCACCCTTGTCGCCGGGAACGAACACGAACTCGCCCGGCACGCGGCCCTTGCCGAAATCATGCGTCAGCCGCCTGCCCGCTTTCATGTCGTGGCGGAAGAGCTTGCCGTTGCTGAGCTGGTCGGGCGAGGCGAAGCTCGATAGGCCGAGCGTATAGGCATAGCGATGCTGGCGCGTGGTCAGCCGCTCGTCGATCCGGGGGAATTCCTGCGGCGTCTTGTCGATCACCGCGCGGTCGATTTGCCGCGCCTTGGGGTCGATCGTCCAGCGTTCGAAGGCGCGCGGGTTGACGTCAGGCCCCATCGTGCTGGTCGCGAACATGCTGTCATAGACGATCGCGTCGAGCAGGATCTTGCCGTCCGCCGTCTCCTGCGCATTGGCGGCGTGAAAGATGTACAGCGGATCGACATCGATCCAGATCATCTCGGCCGCCGTCCCGCGTCGCGGCATCAGGCCGATCCGCGCCTGATGCTTGGGGTTCCAGATATAGGGGAAGGCATAGCCCGACATCGCGCGCTTCATCGACAAGGTGACGGGCAGGTCGAACACCAGCACATAGTTGGGCGTGACCGCGCAATCATGGACCGACGGCCCGTCCTGCACCGGGATCGGCTCGCTGCGGATCACCTTGGCATCGGTGTTCAGCGCGACGTGCCACAGCTGGTTCGGGTTCATCCCGAAATAGCAAACGGCGTGCAGTTCGCCGGCATAGGGATCGAGATGCGGATGCGCCGATATCGGCCCCTTCAGCGTGCCGCCGAACCGGTCATAGGCTTCGGAGTCGAGCGTTTCGGACAGCCGCACCGGCGCCTCGCCCGCTTCGACCAGCGCCCATGCCTTGCCGCCGATGCCCAGCACATTGGTGTTGACCGATCCGCCCGCTCCGGGCGCGGCGGGCAGGCCGGTGATCTTGGCAATGCGGTTCGAGCGGATCCACCGGTTGCGATACCAGACCGCCTTGCCACCCTCGATGCGGATGCCATGGACCATGCCGTCGCCCAGAAACCAGTGCGCCTTGGCCGCATTGATCTCACCCGCCGGATTGGGGCCGATGCGCAGATAGCGGCCGCTCAGCGAGGGCGGGATCGTGCCGGTGACCTTGAGGTTGGCGAGCGTCTTTTCCTCGGTCATCGGCTTGTGGATGCCGTTGAGGAACGGGTTGGCCATCGGTTCGGCAAAGGCGGTGCCGGGGATCGCCGCGCCGGCGGAGCTGAGGACGGCGGCGCCAAGCAGGGTCCGGCGGTCGATCATGAGGTCGTCGATTGGCGGCATCTCATTTCCCCTCAATCCGAGTGTGACAGCTTCAATACCCCGCGTCGAGATCGACGATATTCCGCATCGGCGTCCCGGCCATGAAGGCGCGCGCATTGTCTAGGAACAGCGCGGCGGCGCGCATGAACATCTTCGTCTGCGACCGACCCGATAGGTGCATCGAATGGAGCGTGTTGGGTGCGGTCCAGAGCGGATGGTCGGGGGGCAAAGGCTCGGGGTGAACCACGTCGAGGAACGCGCCGCCGATCCGCCGCGCGTTCAGCGCCGCGATCAGCGCGTCCTGATCGACCATGTCGCCGCGCGCGATGTTGATCAGCCATGCGCCTGGCTTCATCGCCGCGAGTTCATCCGTACCGAACATCGCGCCGGTCTGCGCGGTCGAGGGGGCGGCGAGGACGATCCAGTCGAACTCGCCGATCCGGTCGCGCCACTGGTCGGGGGTCAACGTGCCGTCGCGGCCCGAACGGGTGACGCCGGTGACGGCGACCCCGAACGCCGCCAGCCGATCGCCGATCATCCGCCCGATCGTGCCATAGCCGATCACCAGCGCGCGCGTTTCAAACAGCTCGACCTTGCCCGGTGCGTCGCCCGGCCATTCGCGGCGGTCGGCGATCCGCACCACCTCGTCGAAGCGCTTGGCCGCTGCGAGGATGCCCAGCACCGCATATTCGGCGACCGCAATCGCGTTGATGCCAACGCCATTGGTCAGGATCGTGTCGCGCGCTTTGAGCAAATCCGTGTCGAACGCGTCGATCCCGGCATAGATGGTCGACAGCCATTTGAGCCGTTCGCCAGCCGCGGCGATCTCCCCGGTCCATCCCGGCCGGTTCATGTCGACCCATCCGATATCGGCGTCGCCGATCATCGCCAGCGCCTCCTCGCGACTGGCGAACCAATGCGCGTCGATGCCGGCGGGCAGGCCGGGTTCGATCAGCGGGCGGGCGAGCGCGGGCAACACGGCTTTCATGGGCACAGGATGGCGCGATCCGCGTGTCGGGGCAATCGCGGTGCTGGAACTTGGTTTGCGACAAATTGATACTCTTTTGGACTGGCGCGCGCTGCCGGAAAGGAGAATGTTTGTGTTGGGGCGATGCGCGGCGGGAGGCCGGGTGCGTCCGGGGTGGGACCGATGGACAAACTGGAATCGCCGCTGATCGCGGTGGATGAACCGCTCGCGCCGCAACCGGCGGTCGCGGGCGATGTCGCGCGTGTTGGCAGCAGCTTCACCGCAGTCGGTGTGAGCGGACTCGCGCTGGCCCTCGCGGCCTGCGACTCGGGCGGCGGTGGCGGAGGCGTCGTCTCCACTCCCGGCCCGACGCCCACGCCCAGCCCGACCCCGCCGCCGCCCACCACCGCGCAGGCCAGCCGCTTCCTGTCTCAGGCGACGATGGGCGCGACCGCCGCCGATATCGCGGACGTTCAGGCGCGCGGCTATGACGGCTGGATCACCGCCGAATTCGCCAAGCCGCGTCCGACCACCCTGTGGGACTGGCTGGTGAGCAAGGGCTATAACGACAGCGCGAACATCAACAACCAGGCCGGCTTCGACAATGCGATGTGGAGCCAGCTGGTCGGCGCGGGCGATCAGCTGCGTCAGCGGGTCGGCATGGCACTGCTCGAACTCCTCGTCGTCGGAATCGACGGGGTCAACCTCAGCTGGCGGCAATTCGCGATGGCCGCCTATGTCGACGTGCTGATGGACAATGCGTTCGGCAATTTCCGCACGCTGATCGAGCGCGTCACCTACAACGCAGCCATGGGGTCGTTCCTGACTTTCCTCGGCAACCGCAAGGCAGACGCGCGCACCGGATCGGTCCCCGACGAGAATTACGCGCGCGAGTTGATGCAGCTGTTCACCATAGGCCTCCACCGGCTGAACATGGATGGCAGCGTCGTCACATCGGGCGGCGCGGCGATCGAAACCTACACTTCCGACGATGTGTCGGGGCTGGCGCGGGTGTTTACCGGCCTTGTCCTCGACAGCACCGACAACACGACGCCCGACCGCTACCGCCGCGCGATGATCGTCAACGCTGGCCAGCATGAGACCGGCGCCTCGACCTTTCTCGGCACCAATGTCGCGGCCGGCGCGTCGGGGGCGGATGCGATCCAACAGGCGCTCGACACGATTTTCGCCCACCCCAATGTGCCGCCGTTCGTGTCGAAGCAGCTGATCCAGCGGCTGGTCACCAGCAACCCCTCGGCGGCCTATGTCGGGCGAGTCGCGGCGAAGTTCGCCGACAATGGTTCGGGCGTGCGCGGCGACATGCAGGCCGTGATCCGCGCGATCCTGATGGACACTGAAGCGCGGACCGAGCCGAGCGCGACGAGCGCGGGCAAGCTGCGTGAGCCGGTGATGCGCCTGACGTCTTGGGCGCGCGCGTTCGGCGCCACCAGCGTGTCGGGCAACTGGACCACCGGCAATACCAGCAGCGGGACCAACCGGCTGGCGCAGTCGATGGGGCGCAGCCCGTCGGTCTTCAACTTCTTCCGCCCCGGCTACACCCCGCCCAACACCCCGATCGCCACCGCCGGGCTGGTCGCGCCGGAATTGCAGATCACCAATGAAATCAGCGTCGTCGGCTATGTGAATTACATGCAGGCGGTGGTGAACAACACGACCGACCTGCGCACCGATTACGGATCGCTCTCCACGCTGGTGGCGGACAGTGCGGCCTTGGTCGACCGGATCAATCTGTGGCTCGCCGCCGGACAGCTGTCGAGCTCCACGGTGACCGCGATCCGCACCGCAGTCGACAGTTCGAGCACCAATTCCAACCGCATCGCGATCGCCGTCCTGCTGACGATGGCGTCGCCCGAATTTCTGACGCTGAAGTGAGGGGCCGGGACATGGACCAGAACCAATCGCGCCGCGCCTTCCTCAAGCGTACCGCCGCGCTCGGCGCCGCCGGTGCTGCCGCGCCCTTCGTCACCCAGCTTGCCGCGATCGGCGAGGCATCGGCGGCGGTCGCCAGCGATTACAAGGCTTTGGTGTGCATCTTCCTCTATGGCGGCAATGACTATGCCAACACGCTGCCGCCTTATGACAGCGCGACCCACGCCGCCTATCTCGCGCAGCGCCCGACGCTGGGGCACACGCGCGACAGCCTGACCGCGACCTTGCTCAACCCGGCCAATGCACTGGGCGGGCGGCAATTCGCGCTCGCGCCGACGATGGCCTCGCTGTTGCCGCTGTTCGACGCGGGTAAGCTCGCCCCGGTGCTCAATGTCGGCACCTTGGTGCGCCCGACGACCAAGGCCGAATACACTGCGAAGTCGGTCGCGCTGCCGCCCAAGCTGTTCAGCCATAACGACCAGCAAAGCTATTGGCAGGCATCGAGTGCGGAGGGCGCATCCTCGGGTTGGGGCGGGCGCATCGGCGACCTGCTGCAAAGCGGCAACGGTACCAGCGCGCTCACCTGTATCAGCGCGTCGGGCAATGCGGTGTATCTTTCGGGGCGCAGCTCGATCCAGTATGTCACCGGCACCAACGGCCCGACCGCGCTGATCAACGGCGCATCGACGCTGTTCGGATCGGCCACCGCCGCCAGCACCCTGCGGACGCTGATGGGCGGGGCGCAGGCCAACCTCATCGCCAACGAACACGCCACCGTGTCGAAACGCGCGCTCGACCTTTACGCGCAGGTCAGCGGCGCGCTCGGCGGCGCACCGGCGGCGAATTTCCCGCTGTTCCCGACCGGAAACTCACTGGCGGACCAGCTCAAGATCGTGGCGCGGCTGATGTCGGTGTCGCAGGAACTGGGGGCGAAGCGGCAGGTGTTCTTCGTCTCGCTCGGCGGGTGGGACATGCACGATTTCCTCGTGCGGGATCACCCGACTTTGGTCGGCCGCGTCGCCGACGCGATGCGCGCCTTTTACGACACCACCGCCGCGCTGGGCGTGGCGGACAAGGTGACCAGCTTCACCGCATCCGATTTCGGCCGTACGCTGACGCAGAATGACGACGGCTCCGACCATGGCTGGGGCAGCATGCATTTCGTGCTGGGCGGCGCGGTGCAGGGCGGGCGCATCTACGGCACCGCCCCCGACTTCGGGCACAATACGCCGAGCGATGTGGGGCAGGGGCGGCTGCTGCCGACGACCTCGGTCGATCAATATGCCGCGACGCTGGCGAGCTGGTTCGGGGTGTCGGCGGGGAATATGTCGACGGTGCTGCCGAATATCGGGAATTATTCGACGACGAATTTGGGTTTTGTTTGAGGGGTTGGGGAAGGGGAGCCAGACTTTCGGCTCACGACCCCTTTGCGGACGCTGCGGGGGCAGGCGTTAAAGTGTTGCATTTCTCGCTCAGCGTTTCCCGGAGGGCACCAGAAACCCTCCTTTGACGAGATGTATTCTCCGTCAACTCATCATCCGGTATCGAGCCACCAGCGAACACTGTTGCGCTTACACACGAAGATGACCGAGCCCCGCAATCAGGATGAGAGGCGAATTTGTCGGGCGGCCCTTGCTCGATGGAAATGTGGTGACCAAAGCCGTCCCCATCCATCTTGATACGCAGATATGTTGCCGAGATTTCCTGAACTTCGAATTTTTGATCATGCCGTCGTGCAAAGCCGGCAAGCAAATCTCTCATTTCGGTTGTTTGAAGAGATGGGCATGCCACGACCGCTTCACTGATAAGCAAGGAGTCCGAAGGAGCTCCACAGGATGCAACAAACCCGGCGGCCAAGAGCGAAGCAAATCTCATCGCTGTTTGTTAACCGGGATCATTCCCCCGTTCTACCCAATTACGGCCATTCAACCTCACACCTCCACCCGCCAATCCCACCCGATCGGGTCGCCGTCCATTACCTCGACTCCCGCACCGATCAGCTCGTCGCGCAGCGCGTCCGAGCGGGCGAAGTCCTTCGCGGCGCGGGCTTCCTTGCGCTGGGCCAGTCGCGTTTCAATCTCCGCTTCGGTGACCAGTGCATCCGCCGGACGGACGCGCAGGTCGGCGCGGGACAGGTCGAGCAGGTTGAGGCCGAGCGCGGTGTCGAACTGCGCCAGCGTCATCAGCCGCGCTTCCTGCCCCAATTGCTTGTCGGCGAGCAATTCCTCCAGCACCGGCAGCGCCTTGGGGGTGTTGAGGTCGTCCGACATCGCCGCGTCGAGCCGCTCGAGATAGCTCGCCGCGTTGCCGCCACCCTTGCCCTCGGCCGCACGGAATTTCTCCGCCGCCAGCACCAGCCGCCGCAGTCGCACGAGCGCCGCCATCAGGTTTTCGCCGCTGAACTCCAGCTCGCTGCGATAATGCGCGCTCAGGCACATCAGGCGATAGGCGAGGGGGTGGACGCCCTTTGCCACCAGCGCGTCGAGCGTGGCGATGCCGCCCTTGGACTTCGACATTTTCCCGCCGCGATCCACCAGGAAGTTGTTGTGCATCCAGATTTTCGCACCCGAATTCGCGCAGCCGCAATGCGCCTGATTCTGCGCGATTTCGTTGACGTGGTGGATCTCGCGGTGGTCGATCCCGCCGGTGTGGATGTCGAACGGCAGGCCGAGCAGCTCGGCGCTCATCACCGAGCATTCGAGGTGCCAGCCCGGCGCGCCGCGGCCCCAGGGTGACTCCCACTCCATCTGCCGCGTCTCGCCCGGCGGGGTGGTGCGCCAGATCGCGAAATCCTGCGGGTGGCGCTTGCCCTCGACGCTCTCGATCCGGCCTTCGCCGGCATCGTCCTGCCCGCCCGACAGCTTGCCGTAATCGGGCACGGTGGAGCTGTCGAAATACAGGCCGCTATCGAGCTGGTAGCAATGCTGGTCGGCGATGCCCTTGGCGAACTCGATCATCCTCTCAACGTAATCGGTCGCCAGCGGCATGTGATCGGGCGTGCGGATGTTGAGGTCGCGCAGGTTCCGGCGAAACACATCGGCATAGTGGCGCGAGATATCCCACGCGCTCATCCCGCGCTTCTTCGCCGCCGCCTCCATCTTGTCCTCACCCTCATCGGCGTCGGACGTCAGATGGCCGACATCGGTGATGTTGAGGACATGAGTGAGCTTATAGCCCTTCCACCGCAGCACCCGGCTCAGCGTATCGGTGAAGACATAGGCGCGCAGATTGCCGAGATGCGGGTCGCTATAGACCGTCGGTCCGCACGAATAGACGCGCACGCCCTTGGCGGGGTCGATCGGCGCGAAGGCTTCGGTCGCGCGGGTGAGGCTGTTGTAGAGGGTGAGCGGGGCGCCAGTCATGCGCCGCGCCATAGCGCGGGGAAGGCGGCTTACCAACCTCCCCCGTGCGTCTCAGGCCGCCAGCGACTTGACCGCAAAACGTCCCGCACCAAAGCTGCCGCCAGTGTTGATCGGCAGCGCGGTGGCGCAAAAGGCACATTCGGCGGTCATGCGCCCGATCGTCCAGTGCGACTGGCCGCAACCGGGGCAGACATTCTGCTCGCCGGGGCGAAAGGCAACGCGATAGCCGCTGTTGGCGGCGGTGAAGGGGGTCGTGTCGTAAAACATCGGCTCGTCTCCAGACTTGCCCGGTTCGACGCGCGGAATCAGGGTTTTGTTCCAAGCGCGTAGCGAAGCGGATCGCCCGTGTTGCGATTGTGCAACGGTCGGGCGGTCAGTCCAACGGACGGATTCGGTCGAGAACCGTGTACGCCATCACCGCGGTCGCGACCGCCGCGTTGAGGCTGTCGGCCTTGCCCAGCATCGGGATTTTCACGCGGATATCGCATGCTGCGGCATAGTCTGCCGGGAGCCCCTGCGCCTCGTTGCCGGTGAGCAAAAACACCGGCGCGGCGAAGTCCGGCGCGCGGTAATCGACCGCACCCTCCAGCGCGAGTCCGACCAGCTGGCCCGGCCCGGCGCGCAGCCAGGCGTGAAATTCGTCCCACGGCGCCCGCGCGATCGGGATCGTGAACAGCGCGCCCATGCTCGCGCGCACCGCCTCGACACTGAACGGATCGACGCAGTCATCGACTAGGATCAGGCCGCCCGCGCCGACCGCGTCGGCGGTGCGCAGGATCGTGCCGAGATTGCCCGGATCGCGCAGCCGCTCCGCCACCAGCCAGATCGGCGCGGTGGTGCGGTCGATGCGGGAAAGGTCGGTGGACAGTTCGCGATAGACGCCCACGACCGCGCCCGGATTGTCCTTGCCCGACAGCTTTGACAGGATGTCGCTATCGGTCTGGATCACCTCGCCGCCCGAGCTTTCCGTCGCCGCGATCAGCTCTTGGGCGAGCGGATGCCCGTCATGCCCCTTGGCGAAGAACAGATACGCCGGCAGATGTCCCGCCTCGCGTGCCTCGGTCAGGATACGCAGCCCCTCGGCCAGAAACAGCCCCTCGTCGCGACGATGTTTCTTGTCGCGCAGGCTGCGGACCCGCTTGACCAGCGGATTGGAGAAGGCGGTTATTTCGCGGGGCATCAATCTTCCCCGAAACGGTCCTCGACCAGTTCGACCAGCTTCAGCACCGCGTCCTCGGCGCCGTCGCCTGCGGCGCTGATCGTGATCGTGTCGCCCATGGCTGCGCCGAGCATCATCAGCCCCATGATCGACGTGCCGGTGACCGCGTTGCCGTCCTTCTCGACGGTCAGCTCGCACGGCAGGGAGGAGGCGAGCGTGACGAACTTCGCGCTGGCGCGTGCGTGTAGCCCCCGACGATTGCCGATCAGGACGGTGCGGCTGACGCGGCTCAAGCGGCAGCCTCGCCGAGCACTTCGGATGCGACGGTGATGTACTTCCGCCCCGCTTCACGCGCGGCGGCAACCGCCTCCGTGACCTTCATCGTCTTGCGTGCACCACCAAGGCGAATCAGCATCGGCAGGTTGATCCCGGCGATCACCTCGACCTTGCCCGCCTCCATCAGCGAAATGGCCAGGTTCGACGGAGTGCCGCCGAACAGGTCGGTCAGCAGGATGACGCCGCGCCCGCCATCGACTGCTGGAATCGCCTTGGCGATGTCCGCGCGCCGCTCCTCCATATCGTCCTCGGGTCCGATGCAGATGGTGGCGATGCGCTCCTGCTTGCCAACGACATGCTCCATCGCGACGACGAACTCCTCCGCGAGCCGCCCGTGCGTCACGAGTACCAGTCCAATCATGTCTTTACGCTTGTCCCATGCGGTTCATCTTGCAGCCGGCGGGCCTTCTAGCGAGTCCTGCGGCGCGGTTTGCAAGTCACGATGCGTCACCGTGGGCGAAAAACCCGCCTCGCGCAACCGGGCAGCGACGCGCTGCGCGACATGGACCGACCGGTGTCTCCCGCCGGTACAGCCGAAGGCAATGGTAACATAGGATTTTCCCTCGGCCTGATAGCGGGGGAGGAGGAGCAGCATCAGCCCCTCGATCCGCTCCATCGCCTCCCCATAGGCCGGATCGTCGGCGACATAGGCTGAGACATCGGCGTCCTTTCCGGTCCCCGGACGCAGCGAATCGACCCAGTGCGGATTGCGCAGGAAGCGCATGTCGAAGACCAGATCGGCCCCCGCCGGAACGCCGCGCGCAAAGCCGAACGACATCACCGACACCACCGTCTCGCCAAGGCCGGGACCGGAAAAGGTCGTGCGGATTTGTTGCGCAAGTTCGTTCGACGACAGGGTGGTCGTGTCGATCACGCGGTTGGCCCAGCGGCGCAGTGGCTGAAGCAGTTCGCGTTCGCGGGTGATGCCGTCGCTCGCCGGCCGGTCGAGTGCGAGCGGGTGGCGGCGCCGCGTCTCCGAATAGCGGCGCTCCAGCTCCGCGCCCGAACAGTCGAGGAATAGGGTCCCCATGTCATAGCCGCGTTCGTCGCGCAGCTTCTTGATGCGGCGCACGATGCTGTCGGCGTCGAACGCGCGGGTGCGCGTGCCGATGCCGATCGCAAGCGGGCGGTCGTCGCCCTCACTCCCCTCGGGCGGGTCGGTGTCGAGCAGACGGTTGAGCAACAGCAACGGGAGGTTGTCGACCACCTCCCAGCCGAGATCCTCCAGCGTCCGCAACACCGTCGACTTGCCCGCGCCCGACATGCCGGTGACGAGCAATATCTGCTTGGCGCGCCGCTTGATCATCGCGCCGGGGCCGCCAAATGGCGCAGCGCCAATTCGACCTTGATCGGCGCGGACGGTTCGAGTGCGGGGAGTGCGACGCAGGGCACATCGACCCCGGCGATCTTGCGGCGCTGTGGCCCCTCCGGCAGTCGTGGCGGGTCGTCGAAAATGGTGACCAGCAGCGCGATGGGTGCGGTGTCGATATGCGGCAGCGCGACCACGCCGATCCCGCGCACTTCGATCTTGCCCGCGATCGTCGCCGGGGGCGCGGCGTGCAGCACGCCCTCACGCCGCGCGCAAATGGTGTAATCGTCCGACACCAGCAGCGCGCCCCGGTCGATCAGGCGCAGCGCCAGATCCGACTTGCCCTCGCCCGACCGCCCCTCGATCAGCACCGCGCGCCCGTCGATCGCGACGCACGACGCATGCAGCGTTTCGGAAGACAGGATCGCCACGCTCTATACTCCCCGCTCTGTCACCCCGGCTGCACGAACGGCAGCCGTACCACGAACCGCGCGCCGCGCATCCGGTCCTCGCGCGTTTCGACCCCGATACTGCCCTGATGGCCTTCGACGATGGTCCGCGCGATCGCAAGCCCTAGCCCGGAATGCTTGCCGAATTCCTCTCCCTCGGGCCGGTCGGTGTGGAAGCGGCGGAAGATCGCCTCGCGCGCTTCCTCCGGCACCCCGGGCCCCTCATCCTCGACCCGCGCCTCGACCATGTCGTCCACCGCGCTCAGCGACAATGCGACCGTGCCGCCATCGGGAGAAAAGGACACGGCATTGTCGATCAGGTTCGCGAACACCCGCTCCAGCCGCGCGCCTTCGCCCATCACCAGCGGCATCGGCCCGACCGGCGCGTCGAAGCGCAGGCGGATGTCGCGCTCGACGCCTCGACTAGCCCGTTGCTCGACCATCGCCGCTAGCATCGCGGACAGATCTACGGGATCGAACTTGGCGCGCGACAGCTGCGCATCGAGCCGCGACGCCTCGGATATGTCGCTGATCAGCCGGTCGAGCCGCAGCACATCGTCGCGCACCACCGCGAGCAACTGCTCCTGCAGCGCCGGGTCGCGCACCGCCATCAGGCTGTCGACGGCGGAGCGCAGCGAGGCGAGCGGGTTCTTGATCTCATGCGCCAGATCGGCGGCGAACGCCTCGGTCGCGTCGATCCGCGCGCGCAAGGCGAGGCTCATGTCCGACAGCGATCGGGCAAGGTGGCCGATCTCGTCGCGCCGCTCGGGCAGGCGCGGCACCACCACTTCGCGCGCGCGCCCCAGCCGCACGCGCACCGCCGCGCGGGCAAGGCGGCGCAGCGGGCGGACGATGGTGCGCGCCAGGAACAGCGACAGGAAGATCGAGAGCCCTGCCGTGAACGCCAGCACCAGCCCTAGCCGGAAGCGCTCGACCCGCACCGTCTGGGTGATGTCGCGTGCGTTGGAGCTGGTGAACACCGCGCCTTCCGGGCCATAGGGCGCGGCGGCGGTGATCACCGGCGTGCGATCCGGCGCACGCCACACCGTTGCGCTCGCCTCACCGGTGCGCAGCGCAGCGGCGAGATCTGGCCAGTCGAGCCCCTTGGTCGTCGCGCGCTCGCGAAACTGCTGGTCGCGATCGGCCCCCGCGACCGTGTCGATCACCGCGGCGAGGAAGCGCGCCGCGCTCTGGTTCCACGGATCCTTGTCGGGATCGCGCAGCACGAAATTGTTGAGCCCCAGCGCGCGGGTGTCGAGTGTCAGCCGCCCGGCGCGATCATAGAGGCGGATGCGGATATCCGCCTCGCTCGCCACCCGGCGGACCAGTGCAGTGCGGTCGTCGGGCGGGGTCATCGCCACCGCCTGCGCGATCAGCCGCGCCTCGCGGCTCGCCTGCTCGACCCGGCTGTCGACGATCCGCGCGCGATAGCTGTCGAGGTAGAAGAACCCGCCCGCCAGCATCACCAGCGCAAAGATGTTCACCGCCAAGATGCGCGGCGTCAGGCTGACCCGGCCGGACCAGCGCAGCGACAGGTCGCGCTCTTCCCGCGTCGTGGCGGGCTTATTCGTCGGAGAAGCGATATCCGGCACCATAGAGCGTCTCGATGGCGTCGAATGTCGGATCGACCTGCCGGAACTTGCGGCGCACGCGCTTGATATGGCTGTCGATGGTGCGGTCATCGACGTAAATATCGTCCTGATACGCCGCGTCCATCAGCTGGTTGCGCGTCTTGACGATGCCGGGCCGCTGGGCGAGCGTTTCAAGGATCATGAACTCGGTGACGGTCAGCGTGACGTTGTCGCCCTTCCACGTCACCTTGTGCCGCGCCGGGTCCATCGTCAGCGGCCCGCGCTCGATCACCGGCTGCGCCTCGGCGGCCGGCGCCTCTTCGCCTTGCGCGGTCGCCGCGACCAGCTCGGTCCGGCGCAGGATCGCGCGGATGCGGGCGATCAGCAGCCGCTGGCTGAACGGCTTGGCGATATAATCGTCCGCCCCCATCGCCAGGCCCAGCGCCTCGTCCAGCTCGTCATCCTTGCTGGTCAGGAAGATCACCGGGATCTGGCTCTTCTCGCGCAGCCGCCGCAACAGCTCCAGCCCGTCCATGCGCGGCATCTTGATGTCGAGCACCGCCAGCTCGGGCGGATTGTCGACCAGCGCCTTCAGCGCCGCCTCGCCGTCCGAATAGACCCGCGTCACAAACCCCTCGGCCTGCAACGCGATCGACACGGACGTCAGGATGTTGCGGTCGTCATCGACCAGCGCAATCGTTGCGGTCATGCGGGAGGGGGTAGCGGAATGTGGGGCGGGGCTCAACGGGGGAGGGGAATGCTGCGGGTCGCCCCGGCGCTACCACCGAACCAACCGCGGAACCACAACCCGCCCCAGCGCCGCCGACACTGCGACCGGCGCGACGTGCCACAGGCCCAGATGCATGATTGTGTCCTGTGGGCAGGACAGGCCATAGGCGAAACTGCCGAGCGCTCCGGCAGCGACGCCGGTGTAGAAGCCGGCCACATTCGGCGCGACCGGGGCACCGCGGCGCAGCCAGACGACCAGTGCCGCCGCCACTAGCACCCCGCTCGCGGTGCCGCCGAGGAAGCAGTGCAGGCCGCCGACAGGATGGTCATGCCCCGCCAGATTGCTCTCCAGCACCGCGAGCAGCAGCGCGGTAACCGGCAGGATCGCGAGCGCTGCAAGCAGCCAGCGCGATCCTTCCTGCCGCGCCCCGACGCGCGGCACCGCCATCCGCACGACGGCGCGCGTCGAGGCAAGGCCGACCAGCCCGATCAGGCCGTTGGCGACAAAGAAGATCGCCGCCGCTTGCCCGTGTACGGGGCCGGTCCACAGCCCCTGCCACAGCGCGACCAAGCCGATCGTCAGCGCGGTCGCCAGCGCAAGCAGCGCCAGGCCGTGCGCCAACCGGATCGGGCGAACGGGCTCAAGCTCGCCGGCGAGCTGGGCGATCAGGGGAGACGGCGGGCGGTCCATGGTCAGTCGGCCTCTTCTACGAGCGCGGCGAGCTTTCTCAATCCGCGATGAATGTTCACTTTGATCAGGCTTTCGCTCTGGCCGCTGCGTTCGGCGGCCTCGGTCACCGTCAGGCCCTTGATCTTGACCAGGTCGATCGCCTCGCACTGGCGCGCGGGCAGGTGGACGAACAGCCGCTCCAGGCTCATCCGCGCCAGCACCGCCTCTTCCTCACTGTCCTCGGCCGAGTCGTGGTCCTCCAGCGCGTCCTCGCCGGCGCGGTACACCCGGCGCAGATGGTCGACCCAGCGATAGCGCGCGATGGCGGCGAGCCAGGGCAGGAACGCCCGCGTCGCGTTCCAG